>SLSH01000267.1 GCA_007130555.1 Bacteroidales bacterium | reverse complement strand
CGGTGATCCTACCGTTACCGCAACGGGAGCACGTCCCCGATATGGTACGCTAGCTGCTGACTTCGATCTATTTCCCCCCGGTACGAGATTCTTTATCCCTGGGTACGGGTGGGGGATAGTGGAAGATACCGGAGGAGGACTGAAACAACAGTACCCTCCCGTTATCGATCTATTCTTTCTAAGCCGTGATGACGCGTTCAAATGGGGAAGGAAATATCTGCAAGTATTCCTTGTATTGGAGGGAGTCAATGATGAGTAGTCGTACAATATCTACGGGCGATCTATTGAAGAACCCGAAGACGGGAACAGCGGAGTTAGTTACCACAATCGATGTTATAAGCCTAACGGAGCATATAGTCGTTCTTTTTAAGAATGAGGAAGGGGATGTTATCGACGAGCTGGTGGCTTTGCATCCGCAGAGGGGTAAAGTACCTCACGTTTCTCTGTTCGACCATTCACATATCGTAGACAATATTGCCGTCGGAGATTATATCGAGTTGAAATGTAGAAAGTGCGGACATAGGTATAAGACGCGTAATCGATACTTTATAGGGTACGACCCTATCTATTCTTTGGGAGGCGAGCCTTGTCCTCACGGATCTAACCATTTGGTGACGACGGGCAGAATGGCTATCTAGCGGGGAAGGTGGGATAATGTCCAAGAGCGACCAGTTTAGAGAGTTATGGGACCAAGGATACGGAGTAGCAGAGATAGCAAGGAGGACGGGTTCGTATTACTCTTTCGTATATAGAGTAATCCGACGATATACCGGACGTAAGCCCACTAAAAGGGGGAGTCTTAAGCGGGATATACGAGAACTGATGGAACAAAACGGGAGAGTAAATGTAGACGACGTTCTTCGGGAATTGGGTTTGGGAGAAGATAGGCGACCCCAAGTATATAAAGTGTGGAAGGAGATACGTGATGGACTCCAATATAGAGATTAAACTTGTGCCCGGATCGAGCAATATACTATTAGCAGGACACCCTCCCCACGAAGCTATTATCGTGTCCTATCGAGCAGGATTCTATGTTGAGGAGAGTCTTGTTGGTTATTGTTTGGTACACATACCTTTTAATCCGAGTGGGGATGTAGTAGTGTACGAATTTAGAGATCTACTAGAGGAGGCACTAAACAATGAATAAGCCTTGGGAACAAGAAGAGACCCCACAGGTATGGGAACATTTAGGATATACATGCGCTATTGTAAGACCCACCCCCAATACTTCTGGGCATTTATGTGGTTATGTAGGTATCCCTTCCCACCACCCTCTTCATAGAGTACGTTACAATGATAAATCGAAGTACTTAACGAAGACCGCCCAACAATGCCTAAAGGAGAATCCCGGCAAAAGAAGTCCTCTTGTGGTATTTATGACTATCTTGCGGATGGACGATGAGTACGATTGGGAGCCTCACACAACTATGGAGGCCTCCTTCGATATCCACGGAAGCGTAACGTATACCGAGGATAATTTATTAGAAGTAGATCCCTACGGGGATATGAGACTGTGGTGGGTAGGTTTCGACTGCGGGCACGCTAATGACTACTGCCCCGCTCGAGAGGATTGGGGTTTCTCCTCGAATTACAAAGATCTGGCATATGTGAAGGCAGAAACGGAGAAGTTGGCCGAATACCTTCGAGAAATAGAGAACGACAGTTTAAGAGGATAAGGCAGATGTTGTGCTACGAAGGATGAGAGGTGGTGCGGGGTGTGACTTGCTCTGACAATAGTGAAAAGTGTCCTAGATGTACTAATTCAATACTCGTGTTAGAGTACACCGGAGTTTCTTTGTTCTGCCCGCGGTGTGGATATCGAAAGCAGCAAAAGACGTCTCCAACTAAATAGCCCCAGGGAGAGGGGTGGAATCATGCCCCTCTCAGTACATATAAAACAAGTGTCCTATAAAACTCGTACTCTATTAGTTTTTATCAACCCGTGGATGTCGTAGAATTTTTATGATATAATTATAGTATCATCATAATATAATGAGAGGGAGGATTCCTATGCCTGAAGATAAAAATGGAAACGGTAAGAAGATGCTTGGTATTCACACTACTGAGGATTTTCACCGTAAAGTAAAAATGCGCTGTATCGAAAGGGGCTTGACTCTGCACGAAGCAGTTGTGTTTAGTTTGGCTGTTTATCTAGACGTAGATGTACCGGAAGAATACAAAATCCCGGAACCCAAATCCGTAGGGGGGTGATATGATGTTGCAACCTATGAAACCGGCTAAGATCGATCTGAAGAAGGCCTCCCATGTAGATAAGTTACACGAGATGTATCAATCGCCCCTATACGTAGCTGAACCTAAAATCGACGGCTGCCACTATTTCTGCGACAGCGGTCGATTTTTATCTACACGCGTATCAAAGACCACCGGGAATTTAGTGGATAAAACGGGAAACTTTCCCCATCTAGTGGAGGCCTTCCTACGAGCGGAGCTAGGGAGAATCGTACTAGATGGGGAAATTTATTATCCTGGGGCAAGTAATTCGTACGACGCTACAAAGATTACGGGATGTCTAGAGAACGAGGCTATCAGGCGACAGGAAAATGAACTAGGTTGGATATCTTACTGCATGTTCGACGTACTTAGGGATGAAGAAGGTAACTGGCTTATTAGTGAACCCTGGTATGTTCGTAGAGAGTATCTAGAACTGATAGCACATAGATTAAGGACCTACAGCGAGTACTTCCACCTAATCCCGGTAGTTCGCTCCCGAAAAGAGAACTTTCTTGATAAGATGCTCGACGAAGGAAGAGAAGGAATCGTATTAAAACAGATTCAGGGAGTCTATATCCCCGGGAAGCGCCCTATGTGGAATTGGATGAAGGTGAAGACCGAGTTAGAAGACGATGTAGTTATTATGGGATTCGACCCTCCTGAGAAGAGATACACGGGTAAGGACTACGAAAATTGGCCTTATTGGGAAGAAGGAGAACCCGTTACCAAAACATACTACCATGGACTAATTGGGTCTGTAGTCTTTGGTAAGTACAATGGTGAAGGGGAACTTGTATATTTAGGCAGTTGTACAGGCATCGATGATAGGATGCGCAAAGAATTTACGGAGAATCAGGAAGAGTATATTGGACGTGTAATGAAGATTAAGGCCATGGAGAAAACTGCTGACGGTAGGTATAGGCACCCGAATTTCCTCATGGTACACGAAGACAAAAACGCGTTTGAATGTACCATAGAGGAGACGTGATGAACCTTGCGTACTACTTTAGATATACAGGAAGCTGCACTTAAGTACACTGACTTGGGACTCGCCATTATTCCTCTGTGTCCACCTGATCATAAGGGAATGGGTACCAAACACATCGAGAGCTGCAACGCCCCAGGCAAAGCCCCTGTCATAAATAACTGGCAATACAGGGGAGTACCCCGAGAGGAGGAAGTAGAGGAGTGGTTTCGACGTAACCCCAATTATAACATCGGACTCATACTTGGCGATACGGGGGAGTATAACTTAGTAGGCATAGATATAGATGGTGAGATTGGGGAGGAACTGCTCGAGGACTCTTCACGAGGAGTGTTGCCTCCCACTTGGGAGTTTCGTACGGGTAATGGTAGGAGATTAATTTATTCCCTACCTGACGGAGCGGAGTCCAAGAAGAAGGCGTTTAAAGGTGAGGGAGGAGAGCTAGCATTTTTAGCTCAGGGCCAACAAACGGTATTGCCTCCTAGCACCCATATATCTGGAAGTACGTATGAATGGACTTCATCGCCTACCGACTCGGAACTCGCGGATGCACCTCAATGGCTGTTAAATTCTATTCTTCTGGTACTTAGCACCGATGACGTGCCTGAGAAGACGGTTACTGTGGAAGATTGGCAAGAGAAGATTACGGAGGGCAATCGTAACAACCACATGACTAAATTGGCGGGGTCTCTTATCGCAAGGAGAAACATACCGAAAACACAGGTATTAGCCTTCTTAAATAAGTGGAACGAAGATAATTGTGAACCCCCCTTACCTGAGCAAGAAATTGTAACTGCCGTTGAGAACTTATGGGAAGTGGAACACGCCAAGGCAGGTAGAATGAAGAAGCAGAAGGGCAGTGGAGATAAATTATTACCT
>SLSH01000383.1 GCA_007130555.1 Bacteroidales bacterium | reverse complement strand
AGAAACCATCTGTCATGAGAAATAATAACCGCACATCCTGCAAATTGGTCAAGTCCTTCTTCTAATGCTCTCAGAGTATTAATATCAATATCATTAGTAGGTTCATCCAGTAACAATACATTAGCTTCTGATTTCAAAGTCATTGCCAAGTGCAGACGATTTTTTTCACCACCTGATAATATTCCTGATTTTTTACTTTGGTCTGTCCCCGAAAAATTAAAACGTGAAATATAAGCTCTGGCATTTATTACTTTAGCTCCCAGCATCATTTGTTCGTTTCCGTCTGAAATAATGTCAAAAACAGTTTTTTCAGGGTCAACATCACTATGTTGCTGATCTATATAAGCTAATTTTACCGTTTCTCCAATTATAAAAGAACCTTTATCAGGATTTTCTTGTTGCATAATCAAACGAAATAATGTCGTTTTTCCTGCTCCGTTAGGACCGATTATTCCAACTATTCCGTTAGGAGGCAAAGAAAAACTTAAATCTTCGTACAAAATATTATCTCCATAAGACTTACTGACATTTTTTACTTCAATTACAGTATTTCCAAGTCGCGGACCATTAGGAATAAAAATTTCCAGGCGTTCTTCTTTTTCTTTAGTGTCCTGATTCAAAAGTTTTTCGTATGAATTTAATCTTGATTTGGATTTCGCATGTCGTGCCTTTGGAGCCATTTTAACCCATTCTAGTTCTCTTTCAAGGGTTTTGCGACGTTTACTTTCGTGTTTTTCTTCCATCGCAAGACGTTTTGATTTTTGGTCGAGCCATGATGAATAATTTCCTTTCCACGGGATTCCTTCGCCACGGTCTAGTTCTAATATCCAACCTGCAACATTATCAAGAAAATATCTGTCGTGAGTTACCGCTATTACCGTTCCTTTGTATTGTTGTAAATGAATTTCAAGCCATTCTACTGATTCTGCATCCAAATGGTTGGTTGGCTCATCTAACAGCAATATATCAGGTTGTTTTAATAATAAACGACAAAGGGCTATCCTGCGACGTTCTCCGCCTGAAAGATTCTTAACGGGCATATCTCCTTCCGGACAACGAAGAGCATCCATAGCCCGTTCTAATTTAGAATCTAGTTCCCATCCTTCATGTTGGTCAATTAATTCGGCAAGTTCACTCTGACGGATAATAAGTTTTTCCATTTCTTTATCATCCATCGGGTCGCCGAATTTATTATTTACTTTTTCATATTCATTAAGAATATCGGCAATTTCCTGAACTCCCTCCATAACAATTTCTTTAACCGTTTTTTTGTCATCCAGAACCGGTTCCTGAGGAAGATATCCCACAGTATATCCGGGACTAAAAACAACTTCCCCGTTAAATGCCTTATCCTCGCCGGCAATAATTTTTAATAATGACGATTTTCCCGAACCGTTTAACCCGATGACACCTATCTTTGCTCCATAATAAAATGACAAATATATGTCTTTTAAAACTTGTTTTGCAGGAGGAAAGGTTTTGCTAAGCTTAACCATTGAAAAAATTATCTTTTTGTCGTCGCTCATATACTTAAATTTTAATATTTATATTTAATCCCCGATAACTACTGTCCATGGTCGCACATACCATTCTCTAATCAAGCCGTTCCTGACATAAAGATCGCTTAATGCAAACTTTTTTACCGCATCAAGACTATCTTGATTTATTTACAAATTTACATAAAAAAATCAACAAAATTTACCTTAAATTATAATTGATTTTTAAAATCCTCAAAATTATTATAATATTTGCAAATTATATTTTATGACCTATAAAAAGATTAAACATTATTATGAAATAAACATAAATAAATTTTAAACACATGAAAAAAATATTGTTAATTATCGGGATTGTTTTTTGTTGCCTGATGTTGTATGCCCAGCAGGATACAGTATATGTTCAGCAGGACACAGTAATAACGAAAGCAGAGTTAATGCAACATATCAAAAATATCGAAACGGATTTTATTAATTTCAATAAACAATTCAGTAATGGAACAAGTTTAATCCTCGGAGGAACCTTCTGTTCCTTAGTTGGCATTGTCGCTTTAAATATGCATGAATATGAAATGGGGACGATTTTTATATTCGGTAGTGGAATTTTAATTTTAGTTGGAAATATATTGCAAACAGACGCACACAAATATATCGGAGGCAAAAGGTCATTAACAGTACATCCGGGTGGGTTAAGTTATAAATTTTAAAAAAAGATAATATCACGGTACGCTGTACCTTAGTTATCAAGTAGGTACTTGTGGTTACAAATATTTCGGTGCTACGCACCTGTGGTGTGATACCGATATGAATTATTTAATAGTCTAATCATCGCTAAAGGCTTGATAAGACTAAAAATAATTATCTATCGGCATTAACCACTGTAGAAATAATAATACGTCCTCCTATTGTCGGACTAATTATTATTTCACATTGGTATAAGGTGTATTTTGTGGGAGAGGGATTGTCAGCAAGATTTGACCCAAAAAAGCAGTGATTTTGTGTCAGGGGTCGAAATGAACTGTTTCATTATCTATCCGATTTTACCCACTACTACGGTATAAAATTTATCCTTTTCAAAATAATCAACTGCACATTTTTTAATTTCTTCGGGAGTAATATTTAAAATTTTATTTATTTGGTTATCTATAAATTCATGATTATGATTAGTTTCCAATAATTTTAAATATGTAGCAGCTGTTGGAAAAGGTCCGTTAAAAGAATTAAGCATATCTCCCATCATATAATTTTTAACTAGCTTGAGTTCCGTTTCATCAATTTTTTCTTTTTGTAACTTAGTAATTTCCTTAAAAATTTCGTCTATTGTTTGTTTTGTAAAATTAATTCCGACATCTGTTGTTATTTTTAAAACATATTTATCGGGATATGCTGTTATAAAAGAGCCTATTCCATAAGTGTATCCTTTGTCTTCGCGGATATTTTTCATAAGCCTAGACCCAAAATACCCTCCAAGTGCTGTGTTTAAAACCAATATCGAAAATATATCTTCTTCATTTTTAATATCCAAAAACTTTCCGACAAAAATACTTGATTGCAGAGAGTCCTTTTTTTCAATGATTTTATATTTTTCAGAAGATTCTTTAACAGGATATTTATTATGATTATTATGATTATTGTTACCCCAGTTTGATTGTCCGAGATTTTTATTTAATAAATCAATAACTTTCTTTTCAGCCATTCCTGAAATAATTATTTTACAATCATTACTATTATATTGATTTATAACATATTCCGAAATTTCATTTAGATTTATTTTGTAAATATCATCTGGTTTTATATCCAATCCAAATGGGTTTTTATTACCGAACAGTTGAGTGTTTATTATTTTGTTTGCAAGGAATTTATTTTTCAGAAGGCTTCTTTGTATTTTCTGATAATTTGTTTTTTGTGATATTTCAAATTCCTTTTTTGGGAGGGCGGGATTTTTGATTAAATCTGAAATAACAGGCAAAATTTTTCCGGCATAATTATTAGGCATTAAAAGCTTAAATCCTGCAAATCTGTTGCTTACAAATCCGTTAAATATGCAACCATAAAAATCCAGCATTTCGGAAAAATCATCGGGTTTAGTTCCTTTTGGGGCTTCTTTACATAAATTATTTGCAAAAGCGGGGAGCAGGCTCTTATTGGAAAATTCTGCACCTGCATCAAAAACAAAATCAACTTGTACGACTTCAGCAGTACCTCCGTTAATGACATATATATCAATCCCGTTATCCAATCTATTAATATCCGGTTTTAAATAGTCTATATTTTTTATGTCCTTAATTTTCGGTGGTATTTTTCGATTGATTTGTGTCATTATTTTTCGGATTTGGATTTGTAATATAAGCAAGATAAATTATTATCCGTAAATATTTTTTTCGCAACATTAATAACTTTTTCTTTAGTAATTTCTCTGTATTTGTTTTCTATTGTGTTTATCAGATTAATATCCCCGAGACATTCACAGTATGCAAGTTCCATTGCTTTATTTAAAATATTGGTTCTGGAATATGTTTGCATTGATATAGCTTTATTTTTCACTTTTTCCAGTTCTTTTTCTGCAAATTTACCATTAATAATATTACCCAGTTCTTTTT
>SLSH01000337.1 GCA_007130555.1 Bacteroidales bacterium | reverse complement strand
GCAAATAAAATATAAAAAACAAAACTACAGGAAGAGGATGGAGGAATTAGATGAAAAATTTCAAATGGGTAAAACTATAAAAACATAGCCGTTTATTAACCGTTAAGTAACGGATAATTTTCTATAAAAATAGCACGGATAAAAGTTTATCTGTACTAGGGGGGGGGGGGTTACAATGTTTTTTATTTTAAAAGTTGAGTTTACAATTTCTCAAATAATTTTAATAACCAGTCGGGGCAACGGGTGGCTTTGTTTGTTTTTGTATTTACAAACACGAGAGTTATTATTGCTTTGTTTAGAAGATTATTTTCTTCATCAAACATTTCCTGAATAAATTCAAGTTTTGTAATAGGTTTATTCTTTACGCTTGTAACTACTTTTATGTTTTGGTCGAATTTTGCAAATTTAAGATATTCAATATTTACGCTAATTGCAGGACAAACTATTCCGCTTTCTGTCATTTTTTTGTTAGGACATCCTATTTTTCTCATAAAGTCGCTTCTGCCTGCTTCGTAAATTCTGAGATAATTTGCATAATATATAACGCCCATTGCATCTGTATCCGCATATAAAACTCTGTGTTCTATTTGATGTGAAATCTGTGCCATTGTTTTATCTGTTTTTTTGTGAGGATATTAATTTTAAATATATTTCTCTGCATACCCACGAATCTGTTGCGGCGTATATTTGTTGTTTTTCCGTTAGTTCTTCTGCATCCCAGTTTGTTAATTGTTGCGATTTTGAAACTCTTCTTTGTAAGACTATTGCTGCCAATTTTCTTAATCCCATATCTTCGATGCCGTACTCATGAACAATAGTTTGTAAATCAATAAAACCTTTATGACTGAAATTTTTCAGTTTTCGAAGTAAGTTCAGATCATCTTTAATTGATAAACCGACTTTTAAATATTCATGATTTGATAAAAATTCCAGCAGTTCATCAGGAAAACCGATTTTATTTAATCTGAAAAGAAAAGTTATATTCTTGGAGCTTAACTGTAGTAAGGATACTGTATTCTGATTTGATTCCCCTTTTTTAAAACTGGGCTTTGTTTCGGTATCAAAACCCCATATTTTTTCTTTATAAAGATTTGGGATGTTTTTATTAAATTTATCTAAATCGTCAATTAAAATAATTTTACCGTCAAAGTTTACAACCTGCAATTTTAGAATATCTTCTTTTAATATACGATTAAAAAAACTCATTTATACATTCTCGCTTTTTAAAAATTTAATTTTATGGAGATTTTCCAGTAAAATAATCAGCCTGATACCCCAGTAAGATTCGAAATTGTTTTTGCATTCATATACTGCCGCAGCAGTAATATTATCGTCAAAAAGTTTAAAAGAGCATATTAAATCACCGATATCCTGATATATATCCGCAAATAATTCGGACAGACTTATGTTTAAATAGTCCAGACTTCTGTCTATACTCATATCCTGCACTTCAACGTATTCGTCCATATCTGCAAGAATATATGCAACCGAGTTCTGGATAAATGTCCATCTGTTTTCATCAACAAATTTTTCGATATCGATGTTTTCGGGTAACTCAACATTTGGCAATAATCCTGCTTTTAGGTATAATAAAGGAAGAATTTTTAAACTTGTATTTATAAAATCATTACGCGGGATACTTCTGCTTTTTTCTAAAAAACCTGCAAATTCATTACATACCGCAATAAACTCCACAATGTTTTTATCATACACAATATTATTATCTTCCATAATAAAAAGCAATAATTTATTTTTTACAAAATTAAATTTATAAATTGATTAAAACAAGATTTTTTTAAAATGTATTTGTAAATCAGATAATATCAAATGCTTCTTTCACTAAAAACCGCTGTTGCAAGGCAAAGTATTGCGGGCAGACTTCTTCATTACTCATTATTCAATTTATAATATCACGGTACGCTGTTCCTTGTTCTTTATTTATTCCCTTACTCGTTATCCAAAAAAAAAGGCTATTTCGTGTGAAATAGCCTTTCTTTTACAAGTTTGTTCAGACAATACTAAGCGGCTTCTTTTTGAGAACGAAATACTACTTCGTTAACTACCACTTCGGTAATATATCTTTTATTACCATCTTTGTCATCGTAAGATCTGTTAACAAGTTTTCCGTTGATAACAATTTCAGAACCTTTTTTCAGATTATTTCCGATAAGTTCTGCTGTTTTGTTCCATGCCACAAGATTATGCCATGTTGTGTTTTTTACTGTTTTACCGTCTTTTGTGTAAAACTCGTTTGTTGCCAAAGAAAAACTTACTTTTTTTCCGTTTTCAAACTCAATCACTTTTGGGTCGCTTCCCAAATTTCCGATTAACTGTACTCGATTTCTTAAATTCATAACTTTTAAATTTTAAATGATTAATAAAACAATTTTAATTACTATGCTCTTTTATCTGTAAATTGCAACTCTGTTTGTGTTGCAACAACATTTTTATTTCTGTACAACATACTTTCCGCAATAATTTCGGTTGCATATTGTTTTTCGCCTTTTGAGTTATCATAACTGCGACGCATAAGCCTGCCGTCTATTACAACTTCGGTGCCTGTCCGCAGATATTTTTCCGCAATACCCGCCAGTTTATCCCACGCAACAATATTATGCCATTGCGTATCTTTAATTAATTTACCTTCTTTTTTAAAGATGTTTTGGGTTGCGACAGAAAATCTTGCCATTTTTTTATTGTTTCCAAACTCTTTCACCACGGGAGCTGCTCCCAAATTTCCGATTAACTGTACTCGATTTCTTAAATTCATAATTTCTAAATTTTAATTAAACAATTTTTTTAAATCAAACTTTCAAACAATTCGACGATGCAAATATCCGACATGATTATGCTATTAGTCGGTATTTAAGTATTTGCTTGCGTTTAATATTCGTTTGCTGTCGTTTGTAAACGGATAAATGATTGGTTATAAGAGAATTAAGAAAAATATTACTTTGACTTATTTATAATAAAAAAAATGCGGATTTATAAATTTGGTTATCTTTTGCAAACTTGTAAGCTTTTTTTAAGTCTTTTATTTCTCTAAAGGATTTTCCTTTATTGTTCATTCCTGATGTGTAGTATTTCAGATAGCTGTCAAAATTAATTCTGTTCCCTTCAATAATAGAAGAATACACGGCTGAACCGGAGAAATAGAAATCAAAATTCCTGGGATTATTATCAATAGTTTTAATTTTATTAAAATATTTTGATAAACTTATGTTTTGTTTATTTTTATAAACAGATAAGTATTTTGATTTTATGAGACTTAATTTTCCACCCAAACATATTTAGAAATAATACTTATGTAGCAAGAATAATAATTCTCATCAATCGTTTTTCATATCTTGCATTTCTTGAGTATTGTAAATCCCTTTTTCGAGTTTTTCTTTTATTTTACCGAATACTTCTATGGTTTTGGTTACATCTTCAAGTGTGTGAGATGCTGTAGGGATAAGTCTTAGCATAAGTACTCCTTTCGGGATAACCGGATATACAACTATCGAGCAGAAAATGCCATAATTTTCTCTCAGGTCAACAACAATATTTGTTCCTTCATTTACATCACCGCTAAAGTAAACGGGAGTAACCGGAGATTGAGTATTTCCTATATTTAATCCGTTTTCTTTTAATCCGTTTTGCAGTGCGGATGCAATTTTCCAAAGATTATTTTTATGTTCCGGTTGATTTATCAGTAATTCCAGTCTTTTTAAAGCTCCTATAACCATTGGCATAGGCAGAGATTTTGCAAATATCTGGGAACGCATATTGTATTTAAGAAAATCAACTATTTCTTTATCGGCAGCCACAAAAGCGCCAATACCTGCCATGCTTTTCGCGAATGTTGAGAAAAGAATATCAATTTCATCTTCTACGTTCATGTGTTCTGCAACTCCTGCACCTTTTTTGCCCATTGTTCCAAATCCGTGAGCATCGTCAACAAGCAGTCTGAAATTATATCGATTTTTTAATTTAACAATTTCGTCTAATTTGCCGAGGTCTCCTGCCATTCCGAATACACCTTCGGTAATTACCAAAATTCCTCCGTTATTTTCGTCTGCTTTTGTTTGTGCAAATTTCAACATTTTTTCACAGCGTTCAATGTCATT
>SLSH01000348.1 GCA_007130555.1 Bacteroidales bacterium | reverse complement strand
CTGTTTTTTAAAAAAAAAGTTATATATTTGCATTCCCGTTTTTCGGGGATTTTTAAAAGTTATTAAAATTATTAGATAAAAAATATTATGGCAAATCATCAGTCGGCAAAAAAAAGAATAAGGCAGAATGCGAAAAAAAGAGTGCATAACAGGTATTATTCGCGTACTGCACGTAATGCAATGGGAACCTTTAAAAGCACAACAGAAAAGGCTAAAGCGGAAGAAATGCTTCCGAAAGTTTATGAAATGCTGGATAAACTTGCAAAAAGAAACATCATTCATAAAAATAAAGCTGCAAATCTTAAATCTTCCATGGCTTTGCATGTTAATTCTTTGTCATAAAAAAGATTGTTTTTTTAAAACATCATAAAGTTTATCAAACATCATTCATAATTTGAGTGATGTTTTTTTATTTGAAAATATTTGATGAAAAAGAAAAAATCAATTAAAAATTGGTCCAAATCAGACAGACCGCGGGAAAAACTAATGAATAAAGGTATTGAATCCTTAAGTGATTCCGAATTAATTGCGATACTACTGGGTTCCGGAAATAATAATCAGTCGGCTGTAGATCTAGCAAGAGATGTATTGGATTCATGTGAAAATAATCTGAATGCACTCGGAAAACAAACATATACTGATTTGATGAGTTTTAGGGGTATCGGCGAAGCAAAAGCTATCAGCATTGTTGCGGCATTGGAACTCGGCAAAAGACGTAAAATTCAGGATGTAATAAGTCAAAAGAAAATTACTTCAAGTAAAGATATATTTAATTACTTTCAGCCTCTGCTTGTTGATAAAAATTTTGAAGAATTCTGGATAGTACTGTTAAATAATTCCAATATTATTATTGATATTATCAGAACAAGTCAGGGCGGAACCACAGGTACCGTTATTGATATTAAATTAATAATGAAAGATGCTTTAAATCGTCTCGCACAGGGAATTATTCTCGTACATAATCATCCATCGGGAAATATTAAACCTAGTAATTCGGATATTAAAATTACCAATAAAATTAAACAAGCTGCGGCTTTTTTCGACATAAATTTGTTAGACCATGTAATAATCGGTAATAGCACGTATTTTAGTTTTGCCGATGAAGACCATTTATTATAATGAAAACTGTTTTTCTTGAACATAAAAACATCGACAAAAAAATATGGGATAATACTATTGATAAAGCTTATAACGGAATAATATATGCTTATTCATGGTATCTGGATATAGTTTCGCCCCAATGGAATGCCGTTATAACAGAAGATTATAATACGCTTATGCCACTTCCTGCAAAGAAAAAATACGGCATAGATTATATTATTCAACCTATGTTTATGCAGCAGGGAGGAGTTTTTTCAACTCAAATTATTAACGAAAATAATCTGAGAGAGTTTATAAATGTAATTCCCGAAAAATATAAATACATTGTGTTAAATTTTAATGTGTTTATTAATGATAAAAACGCTTTGTTCAAGCATAATGGAATTACTATGCATCTTGACTTAGTTAAAGCTTATGAAAATATTTATGAGGGATATAATTCCAATACCAAAAGAAATATTAAGGAATCGGAGAAACACGAACTTAAATTTCATAAAAATATAGATGCAGATACTCTTATCAAGCTATTCCGAAAATCCAAAGCAAAAGATTTAAAGCAGATTAAAGATTTTCATTTTGATATATTGCAGAAACTAATAAATGAGAGTAAATCACGAAATATGGGCAATATTTACGGAGTTAGTGATAAAAATGACAAAATTCTTGCGGCAGCTTTTCTGACATATTCCAATAATAAGCACATAAATATTTTTAATGCTTCTTCTAAAGAAGGATATGATAAAAAAGCCATGTTTTTTCTGTTTGACAGATATTTTTCGGCTAATTCGGGTAAAGTAATTACTTTTGACTTTGAAGGCTCAAGTATTCCCGGAATAGCACGTTTTTATAAAGGCTTTGGAGCAAAAACCGTAAACTTTCCCATATTGCGAAGTAATAAACTACCGCTTTTTATCAGAATTTTTAAGAAATAAATTTTGATAATACCCCTGCTCGCCCTGGCTACCGCAAGATTTTATCTTGTGGTTTGAGAAATTTTCCAAAACACAAGATAAGAACTTGCAAAAGTTAAATGTATTAATATAATTTCTATAATCTTTCAATAAGCTTTTTAAATATCTGTGTCATTTTACTTTCTGCTCCTGCTGCGACTTTTTGTACTTCTTCGTGAGTAACTTCAACGATTTTACCGGGTACTCCCAAATCCGTGATTATTGACATGGCAAAACACGGAATTCCCATTTGTCTTGCTGCGATTACTTCGGGAACTGTTGACATCCCCACAGTATCGGAACCGATAATTTTAAAATATTTATATTCGGCAGGAGTTTCAAAACATGGTCCGGTAGTAGCGGTATAAACTCCTTCTTTTACTTTTATTTTTAATTCGGATGCAATGCTTTTTACTTTTTTTATCATATTTTCATCATAAGCATTGCTCATATCAGGAAATCTTGGTCCGAACTCAGGTATGTGTTTTCCAATCAACGGATTTGGAACCAGACAAATATGGTCGGTAATTACCATTAAATCGCCTATTTCAAAGTCAGGATTTACACCTCCGCTTGCATTAGACAGAAGTAAATGTTTAATTCCCAAATATTTCATTACTCTTATCGGTAATATTAATTTTGACATTTCGTATCCTTCGTAGAAATGAAATCTTCCTTGCATTGCAACAATATTTTTACCGCCGAGTTTACCGAATATCAGTTTCCCGCTATGACCTTCGACCGTAGAAACGGGGAAATTGGGAATTTCGTTATAATTTAAACTCTGTTCTATCTGAACTTCTTTTATCAGACCACCCAAACCCGTACCAAGTACAATCCCAACTTCAGGATTATTCCTGATATGCGTTTTTATATAACTTACTGTATCTTTTATTGTTTCTAACATAAGAAAATATTTGATTATCAAATTGTTTTTTTTCATCTTCACTTAATAATAACAGTACTTCTATTGGTAAATAATACAGATATTTTTTTAATTCTTCGGGAAAGATATCATTGTTTTTAAATCTGACCATATCTTTTTCGGTTGTAATTAAAATCCCGGGCTCACTCGTTGCAGCAAAATGGTCAGATATCAGTTCAATATCTTTTTTTGTAAAATTTCTATGGTCCGAAAATTTTAAATGGGAAAAACTTTTACATTTTGGCTCCAGATACTCTGTAAATCCTTTAGTAATAGCAATACCTGTAAATGTCAGAACATTAAAGTTTTTAAGATTTTCATTATTAACATCCGTTAAATTTTCTTCTTCGGGAAAAACCGGCAATATTTCTTTATATTTGATAAGTGAGAAAAATAAATACTGAAACGGCAATACATCAATTTCTTTATGTATAATTCTTTTTTCTATCGGTTTGATATTTTCCGGACATTTTGTTACAAAAATAATATGTGCTCTGATACTTGAATGTTTACTTTCCCTCAATCTGCCTAAAGGTAGTAAATAATCACTCGAAATAGGATAATGATAGTTATTTAGCAGAATAGACAAGCCCGGTTTAACTTTTCTGTGTTGAAATGCATCGTCCAAAATAATTAAATTCAACTCGGGATACATATCCAGCAGACGTTCTATTCCTCTTCTGCGATTCCCGTCAACTGCAACAATTGCATCGGGAAATTTGAGTTTAATCTGAAGCGGTTCGTCTCCTGCTTCAAGAGCTGTACAGGTAGTTTCAACTATTCTAAATCCTTTTGATTTTCTTTTGTATCCACGGCTGAGTACTGCAACAGAAAACTCTTCTTTCAGCATTTTTAAAATATATTCGGTATGAGGGGTCTTTCCTGTACCTCCAACCGAAATATTTCCTATGGATATAATCGGAATACTGTACTCTTTATATAACCATATTTTATTTTCATAACAGAAATTCCTAATCCTGATAACGATTCCATAAAGAAATGATAACGGACCTAACAAAATTATTTTCCAAAAAGATAATTTATTAGACATATAGTTATTTTTTACGGTTAAATATACAATTTTTTTAATAATTCAAAAAAATAAAAACGATTTGGTACTATGCCTAAAATCAGAAAGTTACATTTAATAATATTATATATTATTTTATAACTT
>SLSH01000443.1 GCA_007130555.1 Bacteroidales bacterium | reverse complement strand
TCGGTACTTGGGGTTTCGATAAAATTCTTTTGCATATCCGAAAGAATATACAGATTAGCTTTTGATTCTTGCGGTGTAAGAGTGTTGATTTTAAGCACCAGTTCATCAAGACTGATTTGATACGGAGCAATTTTTAGTTTTTCAATTTCACCGGTAATCTGCTCTTTGTTTAAAATTACCTGATGTTCGGGCTTGTTTTCGTTTGTAATTAAAATAAATTTCATTCCCGAACCTGCACTATTCACAATTTCCAATGCATTTTGTCTAACAACATCAAAAAGCTGTCCCGATTTTGCTTCAGCCTGCATACTGAAAGAATTATCTATATAAATTGCAGTTACATCCAGTTTGTCGGTTTGCCTGTCTCTGTCGAAAGGGATAAAAGGTCCCGCAAAAACTATGACAAGCATTATAATTGTAAGAATACGACATAATAAAATCAGTAATTGCTTTAATTGAGTTTTGTTTTTGGTTTCTTTTTTAATATCAATAAGATACTTGGTATTACTGAAATATAGGGTTTTATGCCTTCTGAAATTTATCAGATGAATAATAATGGGAATTGATATTGCAGTAATTGCCCATAAGAAGGCAGGATTCAAAAAACTCATATTAATTTTTTAACTTTTTTGCAAATTTAAGTTTTTTTTGCGGAATTACAAGAAGTCTGATTTTTATAAAAACCCGGGGATTTCTAAAATGATATTAGATAAGAAATAAAAGTCTATCAAAATAAATATTTCGTTTTTATTTCTCTTTGCATCTAATCTTTAACGCACCTGACAGAATATCCGTAACTACTGTCATATAGGTTGCGTTCTACTTTTGAATAATTATAATTCAAAAATCTGCTCCATGCATATTCTGACGAATATTCACTGGCACTCCACCAAAACCCTAACCCACTTAGACTGATAAAAGTCCCGTTGTCATTACGGAATCCTCCAGGAATAGCAGAGAAACCGCTTGTTCCGAATTCCTGATTATTTGTCAACACGCCCTGATACCATAAATCCGTATTACCTGCAAGTTTACTGCCCTCATTTGTCCCGCGATAACCTGTATTATCCGCTTCTGTCTGAGACATGCCAAGTGCCATTTCTAATTGTTTCCATTCATCATCACCTGGCAAATGCCAGCCATCAGGACAAGCTGTTGATGCCGCAGACCAATTATAAAGTACTCCGTAAGTGTCATAATTTGTTGTAGTTTTGGCTTCATTTTCATCCGTGCCATTATAATCGTAAACATAATAATGCGGATCTGTTTCGGAGCCTGCACCGGGACTTGATACAGAGGGTAAATATTTTAAGTTCTCCGCAAACCAGCATTGATTTCCGATTTGCACAATTTGATAAACATTGTCATCCCGTAAATCTGTAAATTCTTCTTCGCAATCTATAATATCTCCGCCATTATTATCTCCATTGCCATTTTCGGTTCCGTTACCATTTTCAGTTCCGTTTTCTTCGCCATTTTCATTTGTAACCGGCGGAGGAGCTTCTTTTTTATCTTTCTTACAACCCGTGGCTGTTACAAACATAAAAGACAATAATAAAAGCATGGTATAAATAACAAATCTGTTTAATAATTTCATGATTTTTAGTTTTAACATCACGTAAAGTTATAATTTTTTGTGTTTTTTAAAAAAATTTCGACATTAATATTCTGGTTTACTGATTATAATCCACTATATCATAATCAATCCTGCTATCACAAATAAGACAGTTGCAATAGAGGCAGAAACAAGAGCATAAGGTATTTGCGTTTTTATGTGGTCAACAACATCAATCTTTGCAGCTAATCCTGTAACAATACTGGTGTCTGAAATCGGGGAGCAATTATCTCCAAACACACCACCGCTTATACATGCGGCAAATATCAGTGGTAAATCAATTCCCGTAACCAATGCCAAAGGTACTGCAAGTGGTATCATTATCGAAAAAGTTCCGTAAGATGTTCCGGTTGCAAAAGAAATAATACAGGAAAGCAAAAAGAATACGGCAGGGATAATAAAAAGAGGAAGATTTTGGTCGGTAAAATTAGCAATATAAACTCCCGTACCTATTTCCATGCAAATCCTTCCGAGTGTTAATGCCAAAACCAATAAAACACCCAAGGGGATGAGCTCTCCTACCCCATTATAAATTGTTTTAAGATTATCCTGAAATGCAACTTTTTCTGTAATTCTTATATAAAAAAAGTGAACAACTATTGAAGTAATCACGGCAAAAAACACTGCGGTAGTTCCCGAACCTGATGTAATACTTCCTTCTCCTGTAATATAAAGCGTAGCAATCAGCGTAAAAATCATTACTAACAAAGGCATAATCAAATGCACTGATTTTTTTGGCGGCACATATTCTTCTTTTTCTGTTTTTTCTACTTCTGTTTCTTCTTTATCTTTATATCTTTTCATCGGACCCAGATTTATATTAAAAATCATAGCCAGTGCAACTACAATTAAACTGATAATACAGTAAAAATTAAACGGAATGGATTTTAAAATCACAAAGAATGAATTATCCACATTCTGACCTTCAAGCAGAGTCATATAAAAAGCCCCCCAGCTATTGATAAGAATCAGTGCAACCAGATTAATACTTATTGTATGAATAAAGTATGCAAGTTTTGCTTTACTAATACCTAATTTTTTATAAATCGGTCCCGTGGCGGTTCCGTTTATTAATATATTACTCCAGTTCTCGAGAAAAAGAGTAATCCCTATTAACCATGTTAGTCCGTATGCTGTACGGACAGAATTTCCGGCTTTCTTTTTTTCGAGCAAAGATATAAATCCTTTAAACCCGCCGTTTTTTTCCATTCCTTTTATCAGACCTCCTATCAGTAAACTGAATAATATCAGTTCCATATTTCCTCTTTGTCCGAGAATTTGCAGATTTTTATTAAGAAAATGATAAAAAAAGCCGATATCATATCCTGATAATATAAAAGACCCTGATAATCCGCCGAGCAATAATGCCGGGACAATCTGTTTTTTCCATAAAACAAACAACAATGCCAATAGAGGCGGTACAATACTAAGAATGTTCGGTGTATATTCCATATATTTTTATTATAAAATTCCTATTAATCCGCCTGTATGCCAGAATAAAACATTTTTTCCTTTTTCGAATTTTCCGTTTCTGATATAATTTAGCAGACCCGCGGCAGCTTTTGCAGTATAAGTTGTATCAAGGATTATTCCTTCGTTTTCGGAGAAAAATTTTATTGCTTCATCCGACTCTTTTGATGCAATACCATATCCCGGACCAATAAAACCCGTATCAATATTAAAATCGGTTTTTGACATTCTGAAAGTAATTCCCAGTCTTTCGCTTAAAGGATTCGCACAATCAAGAATGGTATCTCCTATTTCATCAACACTATTATCGGCACTTATACCGATAATTTTAATATGCTCCATTCCGTATATTCTTTTACCTAACTCCAGACCTGCCTGTGTACCTGCCGATGAAGTCGCATGAACAATATAATCAAATTTAATATTAAGTGATTTTTCTTGCTGTTTCAGTTCATTGATTGCCTCCACAAAACCAAGACATCCTTTATCATTTGAAGCTCCTAGAGGTATCACATAAGGTCTGCGTCCTTTTTCTATTAGATTTTGACTGATTTCTGCCATTTTATAATCACGTTCTTCTCTTGAATCTACATAATGCATTGAAATATTAAGCAAGCGGTTTACTTTATGATTTCCTGTCGGGATATCTGGTTCTTCTCCATTATGAACCAGTTCACAATTCAATCCCAATCGTTTACAAATCTGTGCAGTAATTCTAGCATGATTTGACTGAACTCCTCCGCAGGTAATAATTGTATCTGCCTGTTCTTTAATTGCATCCGCAATTGCAAACTCAAGTTTACGCAATTTATTCCCCCAAACCAGTGAACCTATAAAATCATCCCTTTTGATAAACAGTTTTGCCCCGTCCGGATATATTTTATTTATACGGCTACACTCTTCTATCGGCGTATTAAGGTTTGACAAAAAAACTCTGGGCGTTGATTTAATATTTTCAATTACTGAATTCATAAGTCATTAATTTTAATATAATTTTTTTGTATATTTTTAATTCAGCAAATATATTAAATCAATTATGAAAAACAAAAAACTGGTGTAATTTCAATCTTT
>SLSH01000426.1 GCA_007130555.1 Bacteroidales bacterium | reverse complement strand
TTTTTCAGAATTTTCAAACTTATGCCTGCACTAATGTTTTGGTTTCAAAAGGTGCGAGTGCAGACGGTAGTGTAATGATAAGCTATCTTGCAGATGCAGGCGGATTTATGGATCCTTTGCACTTTTATCCCGGAGGAGAATACGAACAGGGAGATTCGGTTGACCTTTATTCATGGCATACAGGGAAATTTAACGGAAGAATAGCACAAGTCCCAAGGACATACAGAGTTATTGGAAATATGAATGAGCATCAGGTTTCCATGGGAGAAACAACTTTTACGGGACGTAAAGAATTACATGAACCGAATGGTATTATTGATTACGGTGCGATGATGTATATTACATTACAAAGAGCAAAAACAGCCCGTGAAGCAATAAAAATCATGACCGATTTAACTGATGAGTATGGTTACAAACGTACAGGAGAAACATTTTCTATTGCAGATAAAAACGAAGTTTGGATAATGGAATTTATAGGTAAAGGAGAATTTGGTAAAGGTGGCGTTTGGGTAGCGGCACGTGTTCCGGACGGTTATATTGCAGCACATGCCAATCAGGCAAGAATACGCAAAATAGACTGGAAAGATACCGAAAACTGGATGTGGTCTGAAGATGTTGTTGATTTTGCAAGAGAACGCGGTTGGTTTGACGGCAAAAAAGAAGATTTTAGCTTTGCAGATACCTACGGACCTGCCGACCCTGTTTCTTTATTACTTTGTGAGGGACGGGTATGGAGTGTATATAACAGAGCTGCTCCTTCAAAAAACTTCTCGCCTGATTACTGGAGATGTGTAAAAGGAGCCGAACCATATCCTTTGTTTGTAAAGCCCGATAAAAAAGTAACTTTACAGGCTATGATAGGTTTTGTAAGAGACCATTTTCACGGAACTCCTTTTTATACAGGAGAGGGATTTGCAGCAGGACCATATAATAACCCTTATCGCTGGCGTTCCTTGTTTTTTACTTTGGATGATGATGAAGAGGAAATTAAATATTCGTGGGAACGTACAATTTCTCAGCCTCAAACAGGATTTTCGTTTATAGCACAATCAAGAAGCTGGTTACCCGACCATATCGGAGGAATTTTTTGGTATGGTGTTGACGATACATATTCTAATGCTTATATGCCTTTATATATGGGGATGACGACTCCTCCCGAGTCTTTAATAACAGGCGATATTTTTGATTTTGACTGGAATTCAGCATTCTGGGTATTTAACCTTGTAGCGAATTATGCTTACGGATTATATAGTTTTATAATTGAAGACATCAAAGAAGTTCAGCAGGAAATTGAAAACCGAGCTTATGCGATGACCAAAGCTGTTGATATAGCTGCCAAATCATTATACGAAACCGATAAGGAACTTATGAAAGAATATCTTACCGATTTCAGTGTAAATAATGCAGAATATACAGTTCAAAGATGGAGAGAACTGGGATATCATATTTTTTCGAAATATAACGACAGATATATCAGAACATCCGAAGAACATCGCCCCTGGCCCGAAGGTGTAGGTTATCCTCAAGACCACTTAAGAAAATCAGTTGACGAAAGACCGGGATATTATGATGTAAAATGGCGGGATAAACCTGAAGATTTTTATTAAACCTAAACAAAAAAACGGGATACAAATTTGCATCCCGTTTTTTTTTATAAATGTCTTTCTTATTTAAATTCAAAAAATACTTTAAATAATTCGGGGTTTTGATATCTGCTCCATCTGTCATAAAATTCTATATAATACTCCGTATCAACTTCTTCTATCTCAAACTCAAAAGGAAATGTAGTAAAATTTTTAAATGTTTTAAGTTTATTATCATTATACGAATCTAATTTATGGATTCTTACCGCAACTTCGAGATTACCGGGAGGATTTGCTCTTACTGTTAATTTACCTTTCTTTTCGGGTATAAATTTAAAGAAGTCATTATCTCCTACGGGGTATATTGCAATCTGTAAAGTATCATTAAGTCCTGTTTCCTTTGCATCGGTAAATTTATTATTTGGTTCATATATATCCATTTCGGGTAAGA
Source organism: Bacteroidales bacterium (assembly GCA_007130555.1). Taxonomy (GTDB): domain Bacteria; phylum Bacteroidota; class Bacteroidia; order Bacteroidales; family ML635J-15; genus SLSH01. Next base: position 2,154 of record SLSH01000426.1, on the reverse strand, counting down.
AATCAACTGTCCATGTAAATAATTGCTGAGATTCTTTATTATTCCATCTGTCTGCAAAAACAATATAATATTCTCCGGGCTCCGTTATTGCAACACTATTTGGCAAAGGAAGTTTAGCTCTCAAAGTGTTGGTTTTTGGTTTGCTATATTCATCATAAGTTGCGAAATATGTTGTAAGTTCAACATTATCGGGAATATTTTTTGCTTTTACCTGCAAATAGCCTTGTTCTTTAACTTCAACCATAAACCAGTCTTCATCGGCTTTTGGAAATATTGCAGATTGATATTCTTTGCCGAATTCTACTTTATAAGCAGAAGCAGGCTTATTGTTCGGCTCATAATTATCGAATTCCTCAATAAAATCAAATTTAACAAAAAATTCTTCTTCCGAGAAATTTGCTCCCCACCTGTCACAAACCATTATATAATATGTACTATCATCATAAATCGGTATTGCGCAAGGAGTTTTCAGATAATCTGTTAAGAAATTTTCGTTTTTAGAACCCCACTCGTCATAAGTTGCAAACCTTACCTGAACATCAAGATTATCGGGAACATTTCTTGTCAGAACCTGTAAATAGCCTTGTCCTTTAACTTCTACCTGATACCAGTCAACATCTCCCTTAGGATTGATTGCCATACTGAATTCGGTTCCAAGACTAATTGTATTTGCTTCTTCAATATTATCATTGGGTTCGATTGATGCGTTGTCAATTGACGGCTTTTTATCTCCGCATGAAACACAAAATAAAAATGATAACACAATACTTAAAATTTTAATTTTTTCCATAATTCAATTTTTTTATAAGTTTATGAATAGATTATTAATTTACTAAGTTGCAAAATTATATTTTATATATATAAAACCAAATTTTACAATGATTTTTTAGAAAATATTATGGAATTTTAAGTTGGTACTACCACAAAATTAATGAAAGTTTTAGCTTCTGATGTTAGAGGAAGGGGGTATAGGGGTATAAGGCATAGGGGTATAAGGGTATAAGGATATATGCCCCCCCCCCTTATACCTTATCCCCTTATCCCCCTATCCCTTTAAAATAGTGATAGAACCAACTTTTTTTTGTGCAAAGTTATTTTCAAAAGATGAAGCAGTATTTATTTTCCGATAATAATAAATTCCGTTCTTCTGTTTTTTGCTCTTCCTTCTTCTGTTTTATTTGTTGCTATCGGTTCTGTAGGTCCAAGCCCTTTATATTTAAGTCTATGTCTGTTTGTGCCCTTGTCAACAATATAATCATAAACAGCTTTTGCCCGATTTTCGGATAAAGTCATATTCATATTAAACCCTCCGATATTATCGGTATGACCTCTTAGTTCTAGTTTTACATTTGGATTTTCTTTTAAAAATTCACAAAAGCTGTCTAATACGGCAAGACTTTTGTTATCAATTTGGTAAGAAGCAGTAGCAAAATAAATATCGTTTAGTTCGGCAGTTTGTCCTACTTCTATAGGTTTTAATTCAAAATCAATTTCCATCGGGGCATCAATTTCATCTTCTACGGGATTTATAAGTTTTGAAGTAAATAATCGTTCTTCTCTTTTTACGACCATCAGATAATCATCTTTTTTTTCGGGTTCAATGGTAACTGCAACGGCATAACGTCCTGTTTCCAGATTTACCAGTCCTTCGTTGATTTTTTGGGTTCTTGTATTTCTAAGTTCTAATCTGGCATCTGTAAGACCTTCTCCATGTTCGTCAAGAATTTGTCCTTTTGCAAAAAACACTTTTTCAGGTCTTGCTTCTTCATATAATTCAAAAGCATAAATATCCCATCCTCCTTTGCCCTGCAGTTGATTTGATGCAAAATAAGCCATATCTCCCTTTGTATTAACAACAAAGCTTAAGTCGTCATATTTAGTATTGATAGGATATCCTAAATTTACCGGTTTTGTCCATTGTTCGTCACGAAATTTTGAATAAAAAATATCATATCCTCCAATCCCCGGATGTCCGTCAGAAGCAAAATACAAAGTTTGGCTGTCGGAATGCATAAAAGGAGTTTTTTCATTTCCGGAAGTATTTATAACATTCCCGATATTTTTTGCGGGAGTCCAGTTTCCGTTATCATCTTTTGTTGAATAATATATATCGCTTGTAGGATTATTCGGATTAAATCCGATATTTGATTTTCT
>SLSH01000313.1 GCA_007130555.1 Bacteroidales bacterium | reverse complement strand
TGATATTAATATAAAAGATTTGAATGATGCTCAGTTGTCTGAATTCAGAAACAGAGAGATAGGTTTTGTTTTTCAGTTTCATCATTTATTGCCTGAATTTACGGCATTAGAGAATGTTTGTATTCCTGCTTTAATCGGAAAAAAGTCTAAAAAAGAAACTGAAAAAAAAGCTCTTGAATTATTGGAACTTTTAAGTATAAGCGAACGTCAGGCTCACAAGCCCAATGAACTGTCGGGAGGCGAAAAGCAGCGTGTCGCCATAGCAAGAGCATTGATAAACGAACCGTCAGTAGTTCTGGCAGACGAACCTTCGGGAAATCTGGATTCAAAAAATTCCGAAGAGTTATATAAAATATTTTTCGAACTCAGAGAAAGAATTAAACAAACTTTTGTAATTGTTACTCACAACGATTTTTATGCAAAAACTGCCGATAAAATGTTTACTATTAAGGATGGGGTAATAATATAATGATTTTCAAAATCCGGGTACAAATATAGAAATTATTATCAGCACGCCAAATCCGATTATCAGAACACCTGCAATTCTGTTTATTATCAATAATCGTCTTAATCTGAATTTTTCTTTAAAAATACTTACTAATGATGATAAGCAAAACCACCATAGCGATGCTCCCAGTAATACACCCAATATTAAGAATAAGACCGAAGCTGTAGAACCCCCTGCTACAAGGTTAAATCCGGCAAATACTGCTGCAAAAATAAAAATTCCGACAGGATTTGAAATCATTACAGCAAATATTGATAAAAAATCTCCCAGTAATCCCTTTTTTTTATTTTTAAGCTGTTTTCTTAATTCTATTGCAGGATTTGTAAACAGTAGTTTTATTCCGAGAAGAAACAAAATAATTCCTCCGATAATTTTTAAATAAAATTGATATTCTACAACCGAATCAATTATAATACTTATCCCGAATCCTGCAATTATTGCAAAAAGAACATCTGCCGCTGCCGCTCCGAGTCCGCTTATAAAACCCGATAATCTGCCTTTGCTAAGTGTTCGCTGAATACATAATACGCCTATCGGTCCTAACGGTATCGAAGCCAATAAGCCCACAACAATTCCTTTCCATAAAAATTCAGCAAACATATTAGAGTTGATTTATTTTGCAAAGTAAATAAATGATTTTAAAATTTTATATAAAATAAATGTTTTTTTGGAGGGTAAAACTTTAGTCAGATTAATTTTGATGGTTTTGTTAATAATGTTTTTATAAATATGTCTTTTTTCAAAAAATAATATAATATTTTTGGATTTTATACCGAAATATTTTTTAACATAAGATTTAATATACATTATGCAAAAACTGTAAATTATAAATGAATTAAGAAAGAAATACGCTAATAAATTAAACCCGGACATATATTCTTTAAAATATTGTCAATCTCTTACAGAAGCAGGAGTTGAAGTGTATTTCAAATCACGGATAAATTTGGGAGAAATGATTTGTTTAGATTCTTTTATTAAAACCGTTAGAGGAAGTAGCGGAGACCTCATAGTATCTGTTCCTGTTTTTAATCCTGATTCGGACATAGTTGATAATGCCAGAGCTTTTATTCAACTTGATGAATACAGTATGGTATTATGCGTTGAAAATATATTTACCAATAGAGCAACCTACGAAATAGCTAAAAAGTATAAAATAGATTACAGATGGATAAGGAATAAAAAGATTTAACACATAATTTCGGTGTAAACGAACGGAAATGCGGGTTTTTATTGTTATATGCCTGTTTTTTTGATGATTTTAATGATTTAGAGATGAAAAATTGAAAAAAAAAGGAATTTTATTTGTTTTTTAACTTAGAATTCGAAACGCCGGTACGGGTAAAAAGAAACACGATACTCGTTTTGGCGGGAAATTTGCCTTTTTTGCAAATTTCGTGACAAAACAGTTTATTATACCGTACATATCTTTAACATAAAACTAAAGTCTTATTTCAAACTAATTACTTCTAAAACCTTTCAAAAACACCTAATCCGAACAATGCAAAATCGTATTTTACAGGGTCCCCGGCATCTAAGTTTCTTAGATTTTTATCTAATTCGGCAAGAGCTTTAGAGTCGTTTTGTTTTCGGGTTAACAATTTTAATTTTCTTGCAACATTTCCGCTATGCAAATCCAAAGGACATGATAGTTGGCTTGGCGAAATATTTTTCCATAATCCGAAATCAACTCCTTTTTTGTCGCATCTTACCATCCAACGCAAAAACATATTAGTTTTTTTACATGCCGAACCTTTTGCGGGGTCGCCTATGTGGCGTTGTGTTCTGATTTGATGTTCCAAAGAGAAAAATATTTTTTTAAATTCAGATATTGCAGGTTGCATTGAATCTTTAACGGCATATCGGGTAAAAATACTCTCCAATCCTCCATAATTCAGATATATGTTTTTTAAAGATTTTATAAAATACACCAAATCAACTGAATTGAATGTCCGGTGAGCAAAATCATCAAATTTTTCCAGGTCTTTGTTTTTATGTCCGGCAACAAAATCATACGGAGAGTTTCCCATAAGTTTCATAATTTTATCTGCACTGCCGATAATCATTTTACGGTTACCCCATGCAATAGTTGAAGTAAGAAACCCCGAAATTTCAATGTCTTCTTTTAGATTGTACCTGTGAGGGATAGAAATAGGGTCAGTTGTTATAAAATCAGGATTATTATATTTTTCGACCTTATCATCAAGAAATTCTTTTATTTCGTAAAAATCCGGCATATCTGAAGTTTAAAAAGCAAAGATAATAATTTGAAGAAAATAACTAAATTTGTCGGAGTTATGGACAAAGATTTTTTTTATTTTAAAGAATTTAAGATAAAGCACAACAATACTGCTATGAAAGTAGGTACTGACGGGGTGCTTTTGGGTGCTTATGTTGATTGTACAGGAGCAAAAAATATTCTGGATATCGGAACAGGAACAGGATTAATTGCAATTATGATGGCTCAGAAATCAAATGCAGAAATTGATGCGATTGAAATTATTGATGAAGTAAGATTACTTGCCCGGGAAAATATAAATATGTGTAAATGGAAAAACAGAATTACTGCAATTACAATTGATTTACAAAATTATTATCCCGATAAAACTTATGATTTAATTGTTTCCAATCCACCGTTTTATACAACCGATATTATTGCTCCCGATAAAAACAGAGCCGCTGCAAGGCATAACTTGTCTTTAACAATTGAGGACTTGGCAATTCATTCGTCTCGTTTATTAAGTAAAAACGGAAGATTATATGTAATTTATCCCGTAAAAGAAGCGGAGATTTTTTCTAAAGAAGTCTCAAAGCATGGATTATTAAAAATATCCGAGTTGTTTGTAAAACCAAATTTCACTAAAAATCCGGTAAGGATTATTATGGGATTTTCGAAAACAGCTTCAGAAATAATTTCAAAAACCATATCAATCGAAAAGTATAAAAGACATGATTATTCTGATGAATTCAGGGAGATTACAGGGGATTTCTATTACAAAAAACCGGAATAAAAAAAGGCTGCCCGAAAATGAACAGCCTTTTTTTTTAAGAATATTCCGACTTATTTTATAATTATTTTTTCAACAATTGTTTTTTCGGTATTTACAAGTCTGATGAAATAAATACCGGCAGGTACGTCAATATTTATTTCTTTTTGGCTGTTTTCGTAGTTAACAAACTTATCACTAATTATAATACTTCCTTTGGTATCATAAATCTGATAATTTACTTCGCCTTTTATATCATTAAAGTTAATTACAAACATTCCGTTACTTGGATTAGGATATATTGATAAACCGGATGTAGTTTGGCTTTCAATATTAAGATCAATATCAACAGTAATTATAAACTCACAATAATTTTCACAACCTGTTTCAGGGTCTGTGTAAGTGTAAGTAATAGTATAATTAACATTTTCTAATCCGTCAGGGTTAAATACACCTTCAGAAACACCTTCACCTGAGAATTCGCCACCTTCGGGATTTTCGCCGATTCCTTCAAGAGTAACTACCTCATTTACGGTAATTGTGAAATCTTCGAGACAAGTAACTTCAGGCAGTTCATTAACTGTAATAGTGAAAGTACACTCTATTTCTTCGTAAGTATAAGTGATAGTGTGTATGCCGGCTTCTGCTGTTCCGGGATCAAACATTCCTTCGGAAACGCCTGTACCTGAGTAAACTCC
>SLSH01000407.1 GCA_007130555.1 Bacteroidales bacterium | reverse complement strand
CGCCCGTCGATCACGTCGAATCCTTTCTCGCTCGTGAATCTCGATGCGATCTCGGAGTGGTTGTAGTCAACGCCGGTGTCGAGCACGGCGACCGAGACATCCTTGCCGCCGGTATGCTCGCGCGCTTTGGGTTGTCCGATGAGGGCGAGGTTCCAGAGGGGTTCGCTATTCTCTTGTCCGGATGGTTTTCGTGCGCTTCCGTGAACGGGATGACTCACTTCGATCGAAAGCAGATCGTCGAGGTTGAGGTCTTTGGCGAGGGTGGCGCTCTTTCGCGCGCCGCTCCAGGCCGACACGAGTTCTACGAGTCCCTTCCGATCGGTCTTCACCACAGTGACGGGTGCGATTCCGAGCGGATAGACATCCGCGCCGCCCGAGAGTATGCGCGCGTACCGCTCGTGTTCTTCGGGGGTTGAGGTGAGCAGTACCTCTTTGGGTTGAGCGGCGAGCACTCGTGCGGCCTGGATGCTTCGTGCGATGCGTCTGAGCATGAGGTGATGGACGTCTCAATCTTCAAGAGCGCTCGCCCGACAGGTTCGGAAGGGTTCCGGTGGTTTGCCTCGTAAGAAGGATAAAGGGTCACTTCCATCTGATCGTATGATCGTTGTTCCGCTCCCAGGGCTCGAGGATCTCACCCTTCGGATTGAGTCTGGTCTTACCGATGCTCTGCGTGAACGTGAACAGCTCGGACTATCGGTGCCTCCGCGTCCGAGACTCAAAGTGATGTTCTACAGAACGCGGAACGAGAAAGCGTTCGCGACTGTCCGTGGCAGTGAACGCACGATCGGGATCAACACCGCGGCTCTGTGGCAACCCTTGCTCGATGAGGGTGAGCGCTCTGATCTCGAGACGGTGATGCGATACTTCGATGTAGCGCGTGAGCTGATCGCGAAGCCGAGCGAGGAGACGATACTATCGCTCTTGAACGCTCCGGAGCCGGTCCTCTCAGCCTTGGAATCCTCTATGTCGGAGGATGCGCTCAAGCGACGCCAGAACTACCTTTCGATGAGGGGAACAACCTATGAGCAGTATCGTGAGGAGATCGTACGCAACGCTCATGAGGTGAAAGATACGTTAGCTCAGCTTCTACCTGGATTCGAAAAGCTCGCTCCGAACGTTGATCTCTCTTTCATACGTCACGAGCTCGACCACATCGACTTCTTCTCCGCTCCTTTTTCAGCAGTGCACCTTGCACGAAAAGAACGCGCTGATAGAACGTGGACAGCTTTCAAGCAGGAAGAGGATGCTTTGAGCAGGCACGAGTATGCGGAGGCGCTCATCGATTGTCTTGGCTCGACCACAGTGTCATTGCCGCTGCTTGAGACCCGTGCGTTGTTCTTCGATACCATCGAACCATGCCGGTGGGATGACGCCGATTACGACGCAGCGGGTAGCACCGTGCTGTGGAGGTTTCTCACGAATTACGTTGAGGATCTTTTTTTGGAAAACCTTGCCGATACGCTCACTTTCTATGCTCTGCATATAGGACAGATGAACGTCCAGACCGCTCACTATGTACACCAGACCACGAGCTACCAGCGCCTCGATGTGATTGCGGCGCAGAGATATGACATCTGGCCTCCCGAGGTCGATTTCAAGGAAGCGAACAGGATCCTGTATAGCGAGATGCCTTTTTGGAAGGCTGCGATGGCTCATACGGCCGTTGATGCCGTTGAGGTCTTCGCCCAAGCGTACCGCGATGATCCTTCGCGTCTCAAGCGCGCGATGGTCGCGCGAACTCCTGAAGAGTACCTCTCGCTCTGCAGAACATGAACGCGCTCGGTATGAAGGATGGTGTTCGTTCAGAAGCGATTTAAACCGCGCGTCCTCCCGGTCTCGTATGGAACCGCATCCGGCGCTCAGTGTGCTCATCGCGCTCGTCATCACCGTTCTCACCGCATCGTTCCTCTTCTCGGTCGGCAACGCGATCTTCGAAGAGCCGGATTACAATGATTTCTGCTCGACCGCACCGTTTCCTGATCGGTTCGAGAATATGACGGATGCGCAGCGCGAAGCTCAAGACCGTGAGTGGCGCGAATGCCAAGAGGCCTATCAGGATGCTCGTGATCGGATGCGCAATGCTGTGTTCTTCACGGTGACGGCTCTTGCGATCGTCGTGATCATCGGAGCGCTCGCGATGCGTCCGGCCAAGGTGGATCTTACGTTCTACATCGTCTCGGGCGTCGTGTTCGGCGCTCTTGCGGCAATCTTGTTTTCGACGATGCAGAATTGGGGCTCGTTCGGACGGTTCGTGCGCCCGCTCGTCTTGCTCATCGAGATCGTACTCGTGACCTTCGTAGCATACCGGTTGTTCTCGCCGAAGCGATCGGAGAAGAAGGGACGTTGATGAACCGCTACGTCGTGAGCGGGTATGCGCGTGCTGGTGGTTCTGGCGGACCTGGCAGGTACTCTGCGTTTCTCGAACCTTTCGAGCATACCGTTCCCGGACCTCTCGGGCCGACGTTCCTCGAATCGCAGACTCAGAAGAACGCTGCTCACGGATACGCGTGATGGTTTCCATCTTCATCGTCAAGTCGGATCGCGTTCTGCTCGCACGACGATTCTCGGATGGGTTGTGGCAGTCATCGTGTGTCGGCGAAGGAGTCCCCGATGAGATTCTCTATCGTGAACTGAACCTGCGAGAACGACTCGTCCGATGCGCTGAGGGTGTCTATCGTGGTGTTTCGTCGGATCATATCGCGACCTCGCCCGAGATCGACGAGATCGAATGGGTGCTCATCGAGGATCTGCCGCGATTCGTCTCACAGAACCGCTGTGATCCGGGTCTTGTTCCCGCGCTCAGGGCGTTTCTTGCGGGTATCGGTTCGGGGATTCATCTCACGCCTTGATCTTCCCATCCTGCCAGTCGCGGATGATCGCGCGTCCGGCGCGGTCGGTGTCTATGCCGCCTTTGCGGAGCATTCCGAGCTTTTGCCCGATGGCTTCGATCGTTTCGTACGTGTCGCTGTGTTCTTCAACGCCGTAGTACGCTTCGATCGCTCCGCCGAGCGAGGTGATGAGGTTCGCTGCTGCAGCTTGTGCGTCTTTGATTTTGCTCGCGTCGATCGCCGCTGCTTTAAGGCGCGTTACCGGGTCTTGTCCTCCGAGAACGCCTGGCGTGTCGATGAGGAGGATCTTGCTCGAGATGCGGATGTTCTGGATGCCTTTCGTGTGCCCTGAGATCGATGAGGTCGAGGCTGATCGTGATCCTTTGAGCGCGTTGATGAGCGTTGATTTTCCTGCGTTCGGCAATCCGACGACTCCGACCCGTATGTCTTCGCCGCGTCCGAGCTCCATGAGTTTTCGTACGAGCGCTCGTGTCGAGAGCCGTTTGCTCGCTGAGACGGCGATCGACGGTTTGAGCCGGATCTCTTTGATATCGCCGTTGAAGAGGTCTGCCTTGCTGAGCACGTAGAGGTATTTCTTTCCGGCTCGTTGTACTTCGCTGCGGATCATCGAGAGGTCGACTTCCATCGCTGTTCTGATGTCGACGATGATGAGGACGATGTCCGATTCGCGTATGACGCGGCGTACGAGGGCGTTGTATGAGGGCATATGGATGGATATCGCTTGGTGATTTAAATGGGGTGTTCGATAGGTTTTCGGTTTCTGAGCTGATATACTTATATCTGAAATATAGCATCTATATAATGTGGTGAAGACGACGATACAGGTCAGTGGTCGTACGCTCGAACGGCTCAAAGATCACAAGTACTTCGAACGCCAATCGTACGATGAGGTGCTCAATCGGATTCTCGATGAGATCGAAGATGAGGGTCTCGAAGATGAAGAGATCGCCGATCTGCACGAAGCGCTCGAACAGGTTCGCAGAGGCGAAACTGAGTCGATCGAAGCGGTTGCACGATCCCTCGGTGTGAACCTGTGATGTACCGTATCGAGCTGACTGAGAGGGAGGTACACTACCTTGAGTCTATAGAACGCATCGAAGCCGAGCGCATTCTCAAGAAGTTCTATTCGATCCGCGAAAACCCTATCGCACACCTCAAGAAACTCAAACACACCAAGCTCTGGAGACTGAGAGTAGGGCCGCATCGAGCGATCATCGATATCCTCATCAAGGGGAAACGAATGGTCGTCCTGCGCATAGGTCCTCGTAAGATTATCTACGATGACTAGCACGATTTGCTCGTTCGAGACGGTGCCACTCGGCGATACCAACCATTAAATACCCTTCTTCTACACTTGTTAGGTAGAACCTCGTT
>SLSH01000251.1 GCA_007130555.1 Bacteroidales bacterium | reverse complement strand
AATGGTAATCCTTGTACTTTATTGTATTGTAAATATGTATGTTTTTGATGATGTGCACGTAAAAATTCTGCAAATTGTCCGAGGTTTAATTCACATACAATATGTTTTTTAAATTTATCTAAAACCTCTCCTGTATTTTTTGGCAATGGAAAGATATAATTAAAATGAGCTAAACTAATATCATATCCTTCTTCTTGTAATTCTTTTACTGCGGTATGAACGGCACCAAAAGTTCCTCCCCAGCTTATAACAAGCAACTCTCCGCCATCCTGATTTCCACATATTTTCTGGTCAGGAATATAATTTTCTACCCTTCTTATTTTCTCTGCACGATATTGGCACATAATCTGATGATTAAACGGATCGTGAGACACTTCTCCATAAACATCCGATTTTTCTAATCCGCCGATTCTGTGTAAAAGTCCCGGCTGTCCGGGGACAGCCCAATATCTGTTAAGCCTTTCAGGATCTCTTTTATAAGGCTTATAATCAGGATCATTGTCTTTTACAAAAGGTGGTTTTATTTCGGGTAATTTACTAAAATCAGGAATTTTCCATAGTTCTGTAGCATTAGCTATATCTCCGTTAGTTAACAGAATTACAGGAGTCATGTGTTCCAATGCGATTTTGGAAGCTTCAAATGCATAATCAAAACAATCTGCAGGAGATGAAGCTGCAATAACTACTACAGGAGATTCGCCATGTCTGCCATGAATTGATTGTAAAAGATCACTTTGTTCAGGTTTGGTCGGCAAACCGGTAGAAGGTCCTCCTCTTTGCACATTAATAATAACCAAAGGCAATTCTGTCATTACTGCAAGTCCTATCGCTTCTGTTTTTAATGCCAAACCCGGACCGGATGTGGAAGTTACTCCTAAATAACCTGCAAAACTGGCGCCAATTGCTATGCAAATACCTGCAATCTCATCTTCGGCTTGTAATACTTTTACTCCAAGATGTTTTCGTAAAGATAATTCTTGTAAAATTTCTGTCGCAGGAGTAATCGGATATGAACCCAAAAATAGTTTTAATCCCGCTTTTTCTGCTCCGGCAATTAAACCCCATGCAGCAGCTTCGTTTCCGGTTATTTGTCTGAATTTTCCTTTTCTACCCTTAGCAGGATTTATTTGAAATTTTGTGAAAATTGCTCCTTTTGTTTCTGCAAAATCATATCCTGCATATAATACCTCTAAGTTAGCTTTTAATAAAGAGGGTTTATCTGCAAGTTTATTTTTTATAAATTCTTCACCATCTTTTAATTTTTTGTTAAATAACCATAATAATAATCCTACTACAAACTGATTTCTGGTTTTATCAGCTATTTTTTGGTCAATTCCAAGATTTAAAGAATTAACTGTTGCTCTTGACAAAAGAGTTATTGGAGCTTTAATTAAAGTAAAACCGTCTAAAGAACCGTCATCTAGTGGGTCCTCAATATATCCTGCTTTTTTATAATGCTTATTATCAAAATTATCAATATCAATAATTATTGTTGCTTTGGGTTTTACCCATTTTAAATTCTTTTTTAATGCAGCAGGATTTAATGCTACCAAAACATCGGCAAGGTCTCCCGGAGTTTCAACATTGCTTTTACCGATATGAACCTGAAAACCCGACACACCCGCAATTGTCCCTTGTGGAGCCCTAATTTCAGAAGGAAAATCAGGAAATGTTAACAAATCTGCTCCTGAAGATGCGGATGCATCCGAAAACTGAGTCCCTGTTAATTGCATCCCATCTCCGGAATCTCCCGCAAATTTTACAACAATATTGTCAACTTCAATAATTTTATGTTTATTCTTCATGTCAAAAAAAATATAAGTTTTAAATACTTTACAAATTTATATACTTAAAATTTAATTGACAGTATATTATTAAATAGTTTTTTTATTCTAAAATTATGGCTTAATTTTATGTTTATCAGTAACATACAATTATTAACGGACAAAAAATATAAATGTTATTTGGCAATTTTTTTAAAATAAGTGATTTATTATGGAATTAATTAGTATTTTTTCTTAAGTTATTATTTGTTATTCTCGTTTCATTCAATGGGGTTATAATCAAAACCAAGTCTTTTACCTGTTTGCATCCGAGATTTATTAAATTTTTCAACCATTTGATTTACGGTTAAAATATTTACATTACCATAAGGAGGAACCAAAAGGTCAAATTTTAATGCATAAGCAACAGTCGCTTCTACAATTTTATTTACGTTTTCATAATTAATTTTATTTTTTCCAAAAGCAGGATAACTAAATCCTAACTCCCTCCTGCCTTCAATAAAAAAAGTGTAATCCTTATTAATAAAAATCCTTCCGATTAAATACCCTAAATCATCCAATCTATTATATTTAAAAGAATCGAATAAAAAATTATATATGTTTATTATACCAGAGTAAGCCAATAATGGTTGTTCCTGGAAATAATTATCTTTCCATATCTCATGATTTCTTGGAAATTCAAAAACATTCGAATGCATGTTAAAAATAATTAAATCTCCTGCAACTCTTATTTCTGATTCAAATGTCCCCCTGTCTTTGTACTCTAAAACAATTCTTGAATCAGTATCTTTTAATTCTTTTTTATAGTTTTGTACAAATTCTTGTAAAACTTTTTTTAATAGTTTTAAACAATCCTGAGTTTTATTATATACTACTTGTTTTAAAACAGACTTTTCTTTTAAAGTGTCTATTATGTGTTGTTTTTTACTTTCTTCTTTATTCATGTTTTTAAATTATTTTATTAAATTTAGTTTAGTATGCTTTTGCAAATAACACCCTGAATTTAGATGGTTTCCCCGTTATTATACATTTCCCCTCTTCTGATATCGGCTCAATAGGAATACATCTGATTGTTGCTTTTGTTTCATTTTTTATTAACATTTCGGTTTCTACTGTTCCGTCATAATGTGCTTCAATAAAGCCCTGACGTTTATTTAAAACTTCTTTAAAATCATCATAAGTATCAACTTTTGTAGTATTTGAATTTCGAAATTTTTCTGCTTTTTTATAAATATTATCTTGAATTTCAACCAAAAGTTTTTCTATTTTTTTAATTATTAAATCATTGTTAACAATTTTCTTTTCCATAGTATCTCTACGCACTAATTCCCATGTATTGTTATCATAATCTCTTTTACCGATTGCCAGGCGGATAGGAACTCCTTTAAGTTCATAATCGGCAAACTTAAACCCTGGTCTGTATGAATCTCTGTCGTCATATTTAACAGAAATATTCATTTTCTTCAGTTTATCACAAAGTTCATTAACTCTTTGTGATATTTCTGATAATTGTTCTTTGTTGTTATAAATAGGGATAATTACAACTTGAATCGGGGCAAGCTTAGGAGGCAGTATTAACCCTCTGTCATCCGAATGAGCCATAATTAATGCCCCCACTAATCGCGTAGAAACACCCCAGGATGTTGCCCAAACATATTCTTCTTTATTATCTCTAGTCATAAATTTAACATCAAATGCTTTTGCAAAATTTTGTGCCAAAAAATGAGAAGTCCCGGCTTGCAAAGATTTTCCGTCTTGCATTAATGCTTCTATACAATAAGTTTCTTCAGCTCCGGCAAATCTTTCACTTTCGGATTTTGTGCCGATTACAACAGGAATAGCAAGAAAATCACGTGCAAATTCAGCATAAACATTAATCATCCTTATGGTTTCTTCAATTGCTTCTTCTTTTGTTGCATGTGCCGTATGTCCCTCCTGCCATAAAAATTCAGTTGTTCTTAAAAAAAGTCTGGTGCGCATTTCCCATCTTACTACATTTGCCCACTGATTGCATAAAACAGGAAGGTCGCGATATGATTTTATCCAGTTTTTATAAGTATTCCAAATTATAGTTTCGGAAGTAGGGCGGACTATTAATTCTTCTTCTAATTTTGCGGCAGGATCAACTTCTATTTGTCCGTCATCATCTGTTTTTAATCTATAGTGAGTTACAACTGCACATTCTTTTGCAAATCCTTCAACATGACTGGCTTCTTTATTAAAAAACGATTTTGGAATAAATAATGGGAAATAAGCATTTACATGTCCTGTATCTTTAAACATTTTATCCAGCGAACTTTGTATTTTTTCCCAAATACTATATCCATAAGGCTTTATTACCATACAACCCCGGACAGAAGAATTCTCAGCAAGGTCAGCCCTAACCACCAACTCGTTATACCATTGAGAATAATTCTCTTTTCTTGATGTTAATTTTTTTTCCATATACTTTTACGGTATAAAAATTGCTTATGATTTTATTATGTTATT
>SLSH01000344.1 GCA_007130555.1 Bacteroidales bacterium | reverse complement strand
CGTTAAAATAAAAATTACAGACGGTTCCAGTAGCAACTGGTGTTCGGGATCATTGGTAAATAATACGGCACAGGATTATACACCTTATGTATTGACTGCCAACCATTGCGGATATTCAAATTATAATTTATGGATTTTTTATTTTAATAATGAAAGTCAGGAATGTACAAATGCTACTTCTGCGCCAATCAATCAAACAGTAACAGGGAGTTCATTAAGAGCAAGTGGCTCAGGAAATGATTTTATGCTTTTAGAACTTTCAGGTATGGTCCCCGAAAACTATGAGCCTCATTTTTGTGGATGGGACAGAGCTGCAGAAGGAGCAACAAACGGAGTACTATTACATCATCCTTACGGATTGCCAAAAAAAATATCTACTTTTACACAGACATTAACTTCTACTACTTATGGTGCAGGATATATTACCAACGGGCACTGGCTGATATATTGGGTTGAAACTGCAAACGGACACGGATGTTCTGCTCCGGGCTCTTCGGGAGCAAGTCTTTTTAACCAAAACGGCAGAGTTGTGGGGACTCTTACAGGGGGATATTCTAAATGTACTGAAGATCCAGGTCCTTCAGGTCCGGATTTGGCAGGTAAATTTTCTGTCAGCTGGGACCACTCTCAAAACGGAAGTTTAAATAGTAATAAACTTCAACCATGGCTTGACCCTATCAGCTCGAATGTTATGTCAATAGACGGAATAGATTACGGTCAAATAAATGCAAATTTTTATGCAACACCAACTAATATTATGGAAGGAGAAACAGTTGTTTTTACTGATATATCAATAGGTGCACCTAGTTCGTGGAATTGGTCATTCCCCGGAGGTACTCCAAATGCTTCAAATGCTCAAAATCCTACGATTACATATAATACGGCAGGAACTTATAATGTTTCATTAACTGTTTCTGACGGAACTAACAATGATACTCATACAAAAACAAATTACATTACGGTTCTTGATCCTGAAAGCTGTATATTTCTTCATTATCCGCTAATAGGGACAGAAACTTTATATACTGCAGGAACCAGTGGATATGTGTCAGGAAATAACTCTTATGGAGACCTTGCAAAAGCAGATTATTTTCAATCAGTAGGAGCAAAAGAAATTCCTAAAATACTTGTACATCTTGGTGCTGTTGATGGTACCAATGGCAATGTCCAGTTTGCAGTATGGGCAAATAACGGAGGAGTTCCGGGAAGTGTTATTGGAAGTAAAACCATTACAATGGCAACATTATCAGCAGCTTTTAGTGGAGCAGGAACGCCATATACAGTTGAATTTGATCAACCAATATCTGTAAATGGAAACTTTTTTGCAGGATTCTTTACTTCTACGGGAAGTGATTTTGCGGTAACAAGCAATACTGCCGGAGATGCCCCAAATACAGCATGGGAAATGTGGAATAACGGAACATGGCATTCATATACCACCACATGGCAGAATATTCCGTCTTTAACTCAATCAATATTCCCTGAGGTATGTCCTTTTGGTGTAAATATTAAAGAAATTTCAAAAAGTAATATAACAATTTACCCAAATCCTGCATCAAACGATGTAACTATAGTATCTCCGTTTGATAATTATAAAGTAGTTGTTTATAATAATTTAGGACAAGTCGTTGAACAAACCGAAAGCAAAGATTCACAAATTATTATTGATGTCAGCAGCTATCAAAACGGGATTTATAATTTTGTAGTTATTTCCGGAACTGAACAAATTAACAGAAAAATCTCAATAATAAAATAAGGTTATAAAAGTACAGGGTAATATTTTATCTTTTTTGTTTAAGTAAAATAAGACCAGACAGCATCTTCAGGGAAAGAAGCTTTTATATTAATAGTTTCTTCCGATACGGGATGAATAAATTCAATAACTCCCGCATGAAGATTTATCCCTCCGTTAGGGTTTGAACGCGGATAATTATATTTTAAATCTCCTTTTACAGGACAACCTATATTTGATAGCTGTGCTCTGATTTGATGATGACGACCTGTAATAAGCTCTATCTGTAAAAGATAAAAACTTTTTGAGGCAGATAATACCTTATATCTTAAAATAGCTTCTTTACTGTCCTTATTTGGTGTATTGATAACATAAGATTTATTTTGTTTTTGGTTACGATATAAATGATTAATTAATTCTCCTTCATTATTCGGAGGCAGTTTCGAACATACGGCATAATATATTTTTTTTATTTTATTTTCTTTAAACATATTGTTTAATCTTGAAAGCGCTTTACTTGTTTTTGCAAAAATAACCGCTCCGCTTACAGGTCTGTCTAATCTGTGAACAACTCCAAGAAAAACATTGCCGGGTTTATTGTATTTTTCTTTTAAATAATTTTTAATTTTATCTGCAAGAGTTTTATCGCCGGTTTTATCACCCTGAACAATGTCTCCGCATTTCTTATTAATAATTATAAGATGATTGTCTTCGTATAGAATTTGATTTTCCATTTATTTTTTTTCTAATAAAACTAAATTTTCGACATGATGAGTATGCGGAAACATATCAATGGGCTGAACTTTTTCGATTGAATATATATCCGACAATAAACTAATATCTCTCGCCTGTGTTGCAGGATTACAACTTATATAAACAATTTTTTCGGGGTATATATTTCTTAATATGTCAATAACATTTTGATGAATACCTGCTCTGGGAGGATCCATAATTACAGTATCAGGGGTACCGTTTTTTTCAATAAATTCTTTTGTGAGAATATCTTTCATGTCTCCTGCAAAAAAACTTGTATTGTTTATTGAGTTTAACTGTGAGTTTAATTTTGCATGTTCAATAGATTCAGGAATATTATCAATACCTACAACTTTTTTGTAATTATCTGCTACAAAATTTGCAATAGTTCCCGTACCTGTGTATAAATCATAAGCAATTTCGTTTTTTTGAGGATTTGCAAATTCCAGTGTTTTTTCGTATAATTTAATTGCCTGTTCGATATTTGTCTGAAAAAAAGTTTTAGCTCCTATTTTAAAAAGCAAATTATGTATTTTTTCGGTAATAAAATCATCCCCACTATAGCAAATAACATCCCTGTCGGATATGCTGTCATTTTTTTTAGTGTTTACAACATATTGCAATGACTTTAGTTCAGGGAATTCTACATTGATAAATTCCATTAATGCATTTATTTTCTCGGGATTATTTTCTGCAAAAACAACTATTACCATGACTTCTCCAAGGGAAGTGTTTTTGATAATCAGGTTTCGCATAAATCCTTTAAAAATCCTGTTATTATAGTAATCGTAACCATCTACTTTTGTAAATTCGCGTATTTTATTTCGTATATTGTTTGACGGTTCTTTTTGAAGATAGCACTCTTCTATATCAATTATTCTGTCAAACATTCCTTCGACATGAAATCCCAGACCTTCCAATTCTCTGCCGGATTTGTCGTACCGGGGTTCGTTTTTTTCAATCCATTTACGATTTGCAAAAGTAAATTCAAGTTTATTGCGGTAGAATTTGTCATTTTCGGCTTTTATTATCGGAGTGGGTTTGGGAAATTCAAAACCGCCGATTCTTTCAAACTGATCTATAACTTGCTGATACTTATAATCTAATTGTTTTTTATAAGGTAACATTTGCCATTTACAACCGCCACATCTGTTAAAATGTGAGCAAAATGCATCAACCCTGCTTTCCGAATACTTTTTAAACTCAATTATCCTTGATTCCGCATAGGACTTTCTTTTACGGGTTAACTGTACATCAACAATATCTCCGGGAACAGCCCCTCTTACAAAAATCACATAATTATCAACTTTCCCTATTGATTGTCCTTCTGCCGCAATGCTTGTAATTAATAAATCCTTAATTATCGGTAATTTTTTTCTTTTCACAATAATAACATTCTGATAATAATTTGTCTTAATCTTTATAGTTCATGACAAAACTTTACTGTAAATCATATAATTAGCTGTAATTGAGCCTATTACGCATTTATCATCGGCGGTATATTTGTCAGATTTCTCCCCCTCCTGTGTCAGGGGTCGAAATGGCACCGAGGGTACGGGGTTAGTGTCGGCGACGAAGAGCTATGCTCTAAATACAAGTTTGCTCGACGTCGCCGACATAACACACTCCAACACCAAGTCATTTCGACACCCAAGCCATTTATGGCAGGGTGGAGAAATCTTTTATTTTTTACAAAAATGCCAAATAAAAAAAGTTTTGTCATGTACTAATCTTAATCTTACAAATGTAAGGATAATTTTATCATTTATAATTTTCATTATAAAAAAAAATATT
>SLSH01000441.1 GCA_007130555.1 Bacteroidales bacterium | reverse complement strand
AAATTACTGCTATTCCGATTTCTGCATCCATTCCGTCACATATTGTAATATCTTCCGTAGGTTTTACTATCAAAGGCTCGGGTTCGGTTACTTCAAATTCCATTATATAATGGCATCCGTTTTTGTCTGATATTGTAACCGAATATACTCCCGCCGTCACTCCTGTTTGATCTTCATCCCAATTGTTATTTGACCATACGTAAGTATAATCATAATCGGGATGTTCATAAGTCCAGCCTCCTTCAATTTCAATATAAACATTTCCGTCTTCTCCTCCGTTGCATGTAACATGTGTTCCTGAAATACTTCCCGACATGGGTTGTTCGGGTTGTATAATCTGAACTTCATCAAATGCCTGACAACCATTGCTATCAGTAACTGTAACACTATACATTCCGGGGGGTAATTCATCAATATCTTTTGTAATTTTTCCATTACTCCACTCATACAAATACGGGGGAGTTCCACCTGTAGCCGTTAAATTTGCCTTACCGTTCTTTTCACCGAAACATCTGACATTAACAGCTTCGATACTTGTGCTTAAAAGATAATCAGGTTGAGAAATTTGTGCATAATTATATATTTTACAATTATTTGCATCGGTAATAGTTACAATATAAGAACCTATTGCCAGATTTTCTATATAAGAAGTTGTTGCTCCGTTACTCCATTGATACGAATATGGAGTAGTCCCTCCCGAAACGGATAAATAAATATATCCGTTACTTTCACCGTAACATTGTACATCCTCAGAAAAAACTTCAGTTCCCAGAGGAAGCGGCTCGTCGAGAATTACATCAACAAATTTGGTACAACCGATATAATCTGTAATAGTAAATTCATATTCTCCTGCAACTAATCCTGATATATTAGAGCCTGCCGAATATCCGCCGTCCTGCCATTCGAAAATATACGGATTAGTTTCTCCTGTTACGATAAATTCGACAAATCCATCATTTGCTCCTGCACATAGAGGATCCTGCTTTATATAAATAACACTAAAGTCAAAAACTTCTATTTCGGTACCTCCGATTGTTTCACAAACATCGGAATATGTATAAACGATTTCATGAGTCCCTGTACCTGCAACACCCGGGTCAAAAATTCCTGCAAGAGAATCTGTAATACCATTGCCTTCCCAAGTTCCTCCGGGCGTAGCCACAGAAAGAGTAATTTCAGGTCCATCCAAACAAAGCGGACCAGCTTGAGCAATTGTTACATCCGCATCATCTACAACTTCAATAATGGTTGTGCCAACATTTGTACAAAACTCATCGCTTGCCACATAAGTTATTTCATTATATCCTATGTTTGCAACAGAGGGGTCAAATAACCCTTCGCTTCCGCTGATAATACCGGAACCTATCCATACTCCATCTTCAGGAGTTGCAGTAAGAATAACCTGTTCATCTTTCCAGCAAAATGGTCCTGCGGGTGTAATATTTATAATCGGTAAAGGATTGACTACAATAGTAATTTCATTAGTGCCTATACAGTCATCAACTTCAACGCTATATGTTATTATATGTTCTCCTGTATTTGCAATTGACGGATTAAATATTCCTGCATTTTGATTAGTAATTCCCGTTCCCGACCATATTCCACCGGTAGGATTTGCTATAAGGGTATATTCAGAGTCGTCCACACAAAATGGTCCTGCAGAAACTATATTTACAACAGGTATAGGATTAACGACAATCGTTGTCTGGTCGGAATCAAAGCATCCTTCGATACCTGCTTCGTATGTTATTACGTAGCTTCCTGTTCCGGCTACTTCCGGGTCAAAAATCCCCGCATTTGCATCCGTAATTCCTGCACCTGACCACACTCCTCCTCCGCTTACAGCCGAAAGGGTAACTTCGGGGTCATTTTCACAAAACGGTCCGACAGGTGTAATTGTCGCATCGGGCATTAAAAAAACGGTAATAGTAATCTGGTCAAAACCTGCACATTCACCTTCTCCAATATTATAAGAAATTTGATGTTCTCCGTCTCCTGCTACTGCCGGGTCAAAAACTCCCGCATTTGCATCCGTAATTCCCTGTCCCGACCATGTTCCTCCCTGGGTAGCAGCTTCCAGTGTAACAGCAGGATTATCTGTACAAAACGGACCAACCGGGGTAATAGTTGCATCGGGACTATCATATACGTTTATTTCAAAACTTTCTTCGGCACTACAATTATAATCATCAGTAATTACAACGGTATATGTTCCCGACATATTTGTCGTGGCATTTGGTCTGGTAGGATTTTGCAGATTACTTGAATAAGCGTTTGGTCCTGACCATTCATATACAAATGGTGGCTCTCCGTCTTCTGCATTGGAAAACAGCTCTATTGTTTCGCCTTCGCAAATATCGTAACTGGTTGCTGATGCTGTTATTTCAAAAGTAATTTCTTCAACATAAACACATGCTTCTTCGATATTACCATTATAATCTATAACGGTTACACAATACTCTCCTGCACAAAGACCTGTTGCAGTTTCGGTCATTTGTTCCTGTCCGTCATCCCAAAATATCTGATAAGGAGGTGTCCCTCCTGAGATATTAACAGTAGCTTCTCCGTTACAACTTATTACAGGAGGCGGAGCACATTCTGCATTACATGTACCATAAGTAGGAGTTGTAGGAGAACCTGCCCAAGGTCCGCCGTCAGGAATTCTACTGAACGAAAGATCTACTGAAACAGTATTTGTAATATATTCCTTACGTTCTTCAGGAATTCCTAAATAATTTGCTAAAGTACCGTCATAAGTACATGCTCCGAGTGGAGCAGGATTACACGGATCAGTTTCTGTTCCCTGATTATTACCCCACGAAATAGCATCCTGAGGTACACCCTCGTCATCATAAAAAGCAAACCATCCTCCTGCATTAGGGAACCATAATCTAAAACCTCCACCAAGACAAATCCGGATAGGATTATCCATTACAATCTCAATTGTATTTCCTTCGTTTTCTAATAATAAATGACTAGGTACGGCAGGAGCATTTCTACCTCTGATAATAACAAATCCAAGCGGAGGTACCAGTGTACCTTCGGGAAGTACAAATCCTGCGGGATAATCATCAAAACCAGAGCCCATATCGGGAGCTGCATTTCCGAGATAATAACAAGAAATATCCACCCACTTACATTCATCGGGATTATATAATTCTATCCATTCTCCTTCTCTTAGTTCTGTCCCTTCGCTTCCAAACATTGAGCCATCAGCATGACTTGGAGCTATCAGAATTTCATTAATCAAAATAGAAGGTCCGTCATAATCGCAGCTTACTCCGTCGCATACTGTATTTTCCTGAGAAGTTAATTCTAAAGATATAGGTTGATTATTAAACAGGAAAGGACCCATCCATATACTTGTACCGTCATCACATACCGCCTGTACATAAAATTCATATTCCGTATTTGGGTCTAATCCCGTAACTTGCCATGGGTTATCAGAAGTTCCCGTTACTCCTGTAATTTGATTACCTGTACCCGGAGTAAACCCAGGTAACCCTACTTCCACATTCCATGAAGTTTCGCTTCCGTTAGAAGTCCATCCGAGATTAAAACTTGTAGGTGAAGTTTCGGTTGCAGTTAAACCTGTAGGTGGCAAACAAGATAAATCAGGTACGGGATGAGTAATTATTATTGCTCCGTTAGCACCGTTTCCGCCATCATTAGGTCCGAAAAAACCTTCACCACCGCCTCCTCCTCCTCCGTATGGGAATCCGGGTTCTCCTGCACGGTCAATCGCACCACCTTCTCCTCCGTTTCCGCCCGGAGCATTTCCTATTCCTCCTACTGAAGTTCCGCCAAATCCTCCGTTACCTGTTGGTCCTGCTGCGCCACCACCTCCTCCGGGATCCCATGAACCGCTACCATTACCACCTGTTCCTCCGCTATATTTAACATCTCCTACCGAAGCAGAAGCTTGCCCTCCCGGACTTCCTGCTGCATAATTATCCAGACCTCCCGCACCTCCGGCAGCCAATACGGTTGTATGACTACCGAACCAAGTATCTCTTCCATGTTTACTACCCGGTCCTCCCAAACCTCCTTGTCCGATATAATAATCATAAGTTGCTCCCATTACCACGTTCATTGTCTTTTTAGCATAAGCACCACCGCCACCACCGCCACCACAATTATCGTTACCTATTGCGCCGCCGCCGCCGCCACCCCAACATTCAACAATAACTTCGGATACACCCATAGGAACTTCCCATGAATCTCCTGTTGTGAGCACAACAACAACTTGTCCTTGAACTAATAACGGGAAAGATATAATAAAAACAAAAGCAAAAATTTT
>SLSH01000145.1 GCA_007130555.1 Bacteroidales bacterium | reverse complement strand
ATACCATGAAAACAAAAAAAAGAATTCTTATTTATCTTGCAGTTATAACTTTTGTTATGTTTTTTACAATAACAAATATTGCAGGAAATAAACTATTTCATGCTCAAAATAAATATCAGGGAGATAAAGGGATAGATCGTATCTCTGATATTGACGGAAATATTTATAAAATTGTAAAGATTGGAAAACAATGGTGGATGGCAGAAAATTTACGTACAACAAAGTATTCAAACGGAGATCCTGTTCCTATGGTTATTGCTAAAAAAGACTGGGTCAGCCAGAACACAGGAGCATGGTGTTGGTACGAAAATGAAAAAGATTTTGATGCCCCATACGGAAAACTGTATAATTGGTATGCTGTTAATGACTCTCGCAATATTTGTCCTGAAGGATGGCGGGTAGCAACAGATGAAGACTGGTATATACTTGAAAATTTTGTTGACCCGGATATTAATAATCCCGATGCAACAAACTGGAGAGGAAAAGATGCCGCAACTAAACTTAAAGTAAAAACAAATTATAAAGCAGGAGGTACCGGAACAAGAAAAGCAACTGATGAATATAATTTTTCTGCACTTTCAGGAGGATATCGACATTCGCATGGAATATTTCTTAGCATAGAAGGTACAGGAATGTGGTGGACAGCAACAGAATATACTGATGATTATGCATGGTACAGAATGATGTATTACGACCTCGGAAGTATCCGAAGAATTACTGATTGTAAAAGATTGGGCTATTCTGTACGTTGTGTGAAAAATTAAAAATGTAAAGTGATTTTTTATTAAATAAATAAAAATAAATAAATATTTTTTGATGTTTTAAAAAATAATATGTAAATTTGTATTGTTAAAAAAGTAATAAATAAATATTAATCTTAATTTAAAATTTAATACTATGAAAACGAAAAAAAGAATCTTAATTTATTGCATAGCAGTAATTTGCGGACTGATAATAATGGTTGGTAAAACTAATATTTCAGGAAATGTTTATGGAAAGTATTTTATGAACACAGTACAAACAGATGAAGATATTGAAGAAGTACTAACTGTTGAAGATATTGACGGAAATACCTATAGAATTGTACAAATAGGAGAGCAATGGTGGTTTGCCGAAAATTTACGCACTACACGTTATGCTAATGGAGAGTCAATCCTTTTAGTTACCGATAAAAAAGAATGGGTTAAATTGACTGAAGGTGCATGGTGTTGGTATGATAATAATAGTAACCATGATAATACTCACGGTAAATTATATAATTGGTATGCAGTTGGAGATTCTAGAAATATATGTCCAGAAGGATGGCATGTGCCAACCGATGAAGAATGGTATATGTTGGAAAATTTTGTAGATCCTACTATTGATGACCCGAATGCAATAAACTGGAGAGGAGCAGATGCTGCTTCGAAACTTAAAGCTCCGGATGTATTGTTTACAGGAGGTAGCAGAGGAGTAAGAGCTACTAATCAATACGGTTTTTCTGCTCATATAAGCGGATATAGACATCATCACGGAATATTCCTAAATATTGAAGGTACAGGAATGTGGTGGACTTCTACAGAATATACCAAAGATTTTGCATGGTACAGAATGATGTATTATGATTTAAGCAATATAAGAAGAATTACTGATAATAAAAAATTAGGTTATTCAGTACGTTGTATTAAAGATTAAAAATATATTAAATTAAGTTTTCTTGATAATTATAAAATAATATATATATTTGTATTTAATAAAAATAATGATTTAATTTAATAAATTTAACGATATGAGAACAGAAAAAAGTATTTTAACTTATTGTGTAACAGTTGTTTGTGGATTAATGTTGTTGGTTGGTACAACTAAAATTTCGGGAAAGGAATATGATAAATATTTAATGAATATTACTCAAGCAGACGAACAAAATACTGTTACGGATATTGATGGAAATATTTATAAAGTTGTGCAAATAGGAGCACAATGGTGGATGGCAGAAAATTTACGTACTACACGTTATGCTAATGGAGACCCCATCCCCCTTATTTCAAATAATTTAGAGTGGAGTAAATTAACCACAGGTGCATGGTGTTGGTATGACAATAATAGTGAACATGATGAAGTTTATGGAAAACTGTATAATTGGCATACTATTTCAGATGAACGCGGTATATGTCCTGAAGGATGGAGAGTTCCAAGTGATGAAGAATGGTATTTTATGGAAAATTTTATTGACCCGTCAATAAATGATCCTGACCAGGTAAACTGGCGTGGAACTGATGCAGGTACAAAACTAAAAGCAGTTGGAGAATTATTTTCAGGTGCAGGTGCAGGCAGAGGTGTTAGAAAAAGATTAAATGAATATGACTTTTCAGCATATCTTGGAGGTTATCGTCATATTTACGGATTATTTCTTAATTTTGAAGGATCGGGTATATGGTGGACTTCAACAGAATATGCAGACCACTACGCATTGTACAGAATGATGTATTTCGATCTTCCAAATATTCGTAGATTGGTTGACAGTAAAAGATATGGTTTTTCTATACGCTGTATCAAAGAATAAGTCTGAACAAAATTTTATACTTTAATACGGATTAAACTCTTAGTTTATTCGATAATTCCCATATAGCAATACCGCTACTTACAGAAACATTAAGGGAATGTTTTGTTCCAAATTGAGGAATCTCAAGACAAACATCACACATATTAATAATATCCTGATTTACTCCATAAACTTCATGCCCTAAGATAAGAACTGTTTTTTGATGTGGCAAAGGAGTATAATCTTTAATATTTATACTGCCTTCGGCTATTTCCAATGCAATAATTTTGTAATTATTATTTTTAAATTCCGAAATACAATCTTTTATTGATTTAAAATATTCCCATTTTACCGTTTCGGTTGCTCCAAGGGCAGTTTTACTGATTTCGCGATGAGGAGGTTTGCCTGTAATTCCCGTTAAATATATTGCTTCACATCCGAATGCATCACAAGTTCTAAAAATTGCTCCTGTGTTATGATGACTTCTGATATTATCCAAAACTATAATTAGAGGGATTTTTTTTGATTTTTCATATTCCTCGGGACTTAATCTTGGAATTTCATTTACCGGCAACTTTCTCATAATTTAAAACTTTATTCATTAATTTTAATTGCAAAATATGCCATTAATGCAGTTGAATATTGCAGTGCTTTTTCATCAATATCAAAATATTCACTATGAAGATTAACATTACCTTTATTATTGCCACAAATACCCATCCTATAGTAACTTGCAGGAATTTTTTGTGCAAAATATGCAAAATCTTCTCCTGTCATTCGCATATCTGATAATACTACTTGTTTCTCAGATAAAAATTCTTTGGCGAACTTAATCAAGTTTTCAGTTAATGCTATGTCATTAGATAAATAAGGATACCCGTCTTTAATATCAATTTCAGCTTCGCATTCATATTTTTCCGCACAATCATTTGCTATCTGAGTAATTTCTTTTTTTAAATTGTTTCTTACATTTTCGTCAAAAGTTCGCATGGTTCCTTCGGCAATACTTTCGGATGGTACTATATTTATTGCTCCGTCTGCCATTATTTTACCAAATGCAACAATTACAGGAGTATCTTTTTTTGAATATTTTGCAGGTAAATCTTTTGTTTTATTAATAAATGAAGATACAGCGAGCACAGTATCACTCCGCAATGTCGGAATTGCCGCATGACCACCTTTGCCTGTAAATTTTATATAAAGCTCATTTGTTGCCGCCATTGATTTACCAGGGGTAAATCCAAACATTCCTGTTTTTAATCCGGGCAAAACGTGTTGTCCTAATATTTTTTTTATAGGATATTTTTTCAATAACCCTTTTTCAATTAAAATTTTTGCCCCTCCAGGGTCCAGTTCTTCGGCAGGTTGGAAAATCAATATTATTTTTCCTTTAATATATTGTTTTAAACTATTAAGAATAATACCTGTCCCGATAAGTGATGCAGTATGAACATCATGTCCGCAGGCATGCATTATGCCTTTGTTCACGGATGTATATCCGGTTTTGTTTTTTTCATGAATTTTCAATGCATCCGTATCCGCCCTTAAACCGATATTTTCTCCTTTTTTCTCTCCCTTGATTATTCCGATGACAACATTATCGCCAAAACTTTCATCGTATTCAATATTATATTTTTTTAATTTGGACTTAATATATTTTGTTGTTTCAAATTCTTCGAAAGATAATTCCGGATATTTATGAATATGTCTTCTGATTTTAACGATTTCAGGATAAATATCTTTTGCAATTTTATTTATTTGATTGTTAATTTCCATTAATT
>SLSH01000302.1 GCA_007130555.1 Bacteroidales bacterium | reverse complement strand
TTATAGTCGGCGACGAAGAATCATGTCCTGATTAGAGGTATGCCCGACGTCGCCGACTACACACCACACCAAGCCCGTCATTTCGACGACCACGACTGTTAAGGCGTGGGAGGAGAAATCTGTTAATTTTTTACAAAAATGCCGAATAACCCGCTCGTTCGGAATTTGTAATCAAGTGATTCTATGATAATAAAAATTTTGTCATGTACTTAACTAAATTTTATTAATTTTGTAAAAAAATATCAATAATGATAATTTATAAAATTTTAATTTTTATAGTAATAATAATGTTTCTGTCATGTGGTGGCAGTCCTGAAAAACAACCCGAACCCATACCTTATTCGGAAATAAAAAATCTTTACAAAGATGAATTAATGGAATGGAATAAAGAGATTACCCAGACAGATAAATTGATTATTGAAAAATTTATCGAAAGGCGAAAATGGGACATGAATATGAGCGGAACCGGTCTTTTTTATCAGATTTATCACCACGGAAACGGTAAAAAAGCAGAAAACGGTAAATATGCAGAGTTTAAATATACAACATCTCTTTTAGACGGTACGGTTTTATATACTTCCGAAGAATACGGCAACAGAACTCTCTTGATAGGACGATTCGACAGGGAAATAGGACTGCACGAAGGACTGCAACTGATGCGTGTCGGGGATAAAGCACGGTTTGTTTTACACCCTTTTCTTGCTTTCGGATTACCCGGAGACGGATACAAAGTCCCATTACAGGCAATTCTGTTATATGACATTGAACTGATTGATGTCAGAGATAATGAATAAATCTGCCGGTTTTTACAAAAATGCCGAATAATGTTAATTATTACACCCCTCTCAGGGCAAATGAGGATGTTAAAAATCCCCGCTGTCTCCGTTAGTGAATTATCTTGTGTTTTGGAAAAGTGTTTCTCAAACCACAAGGTAAAATTTTGCGGTAGCGGAGAAATCTGTTAATTTTTTACAAAAATGCCGGAAAACGAAAGTTTTGTCATGTGCTAACAAATATTTTAATTCCAAACTTTTAAAAAATAATACTTTGACTAAAATTATTATAAAAATATTATCTTTGCAAATAAAATGTTAGTTGCTAATTTATGAAATTATATACAAATCAATTAGTAAAGAAATACGGAAAAAGAACTGTTGTAAAAGGAGTCAGTATTGAGGTAAATCAGGGAGAGATTGTAGGTTTACTGGGACCTAACGGAGCGGGAAAGACAACAACATTTTATATGATAGTCGGCTTGATAAGACCGCTTAGGGGACAAATATATCTGGAGGAAGAAAATATTACCAAAGAACCTATTTACAGAAGAGCAAGACGAGGTATAGGTTATCTTGCACAGGAAGAATCTGTTTTTCAGAAAATGAGTGTGCAGGATAATATCAAAGCAGTTCTGGAAATGACAAATCTTAGTAAAACCGAACAAAAAATTAGAACCGAACAATTATTAGATGAATTCGGGCTTGGCAACATAAGAAAAAGTAAGGGCTTCCAGCTTTCGGGAGGAGAACGCCGAAGAACAGAAATAGCCAGAGCTCTCGCAATAGACCCGAAATTTATGCTATTAGATGAGCCTTTTGCCGGCGTTGACCCGATTGCCGTAGAAGATATACAACAAATAGTAATGAAACTTAAAGAAAAAAATATAGGTGTTTTAATAACAGACCATAATGTTCACGAAACATTATCAATTACCGACAGGGCATATTTACTGTTTGAAGGAGAAATTTTAAAGTCGGGAACTTCCGAAGAATTAAGTAACGATGAGCAAGTCAGAAAACTATACCTTGGAGAAAACTTTGAGTTGAGAAGATAGAGATAATAAAAAAATGTTCAGTTAATAATAAATAATTAAATTATGGATAAAACTCTTAAAATTTTAAAAGACATTCAGTCGGAATGTTGTGTAACAATAATACTTAATACACATCGTACAAAACCCGAAAACCAAAAAGATGCAATTATATTAAAAAATTTAATTAAAGAAGCCGAACAAAGATTATTTGAATCTTTTGATAAGCGATTTGCAAAAACAATAGTCGAAAAAATTAAAATTATAGGCAATAATATTAATCATAATTTTAATCTGGATAGTTTAATATTATTTATAAACGAAGATATTGCCGAATTTACAAGATTGACAATTCCTGTTAAAGACAGAGTAATTATTGATAAAACATTTGCTACCAGGGATTTAATAAGAGCCATGCACGAACAAGTATCATATTACGCTTTAGTTATAAGTCGTCAGAATGCAAGATTGATTGAAGCGCAGAACGATTTATTAATTAAAGAATTTAATCAGGGATGGCCGGTTTCAAATGATACCTTGTTTACTACCGATAAACATAAATTAAGTACGGCAGCAGGACAGGATGTTCTTATAGAAGAATTTTTTAATCAGATTGATAAACTTGTAAATGAAACCATAAAAGAAAATCCTTTACCGATAATAATAGTAACTGAAGAAAGAAACTATAATCATTATCTGAAAATTGCAGACAGAAAGGACATAATTATCGGTCATCTGAATAAAAACAGAGATGACGAAAAAGCTTATCATATAATTTCGGATGCATGGAATACGGTTAAAGAAGTTTCTAAAAAACAAAGAGAAAAAAGAATTTCAGAACTTGGTAAAGCCACCAGTTCGGGGAAATTACAGAGCGATATTAACGAAATATGGACTGCCGTTAATCAAGGCAGAGGAAGAACTTTGTTTATAAAAAAAGGAACTTTTCAGCCTGCAATTCTAAAAGATGATAAAGTCATTCTTGTAAATGATGACAATTCAAAAGATAATGGATTTATTGACGATATTATTGATGAAATTATAGAAATTAATATGAAATACGGAGGCGACAATATATTTCTTGAAAATGAAAAACTCGATAAATATAACGGTTTAGCTCTTATTACAAGATATTAAGGGTACTTCTAATAATTATTTCGCATCAAGATTTTCAGCGTTTTTCATAGACAATGAAAATTTTTGAAGCACTATCGGGATAATGCAATAAAATTTGCATAATTTTGGCTGCACTCGGCATAGTTCAAACAAGTTTGACTCTGCCCTCATTTGCACAAAATTTAAAGCAGTATATGAGAAACGCTGAAAACCCTACGGGAACAAATATAATAAACAATCTGACTGTGTTAAAATTTTTCTAAATAGCTATGACTATTCAGAAAAATTTGTGCCTTGCATCTTATTTATTATATTTGTTTCTTGAAAGAAAATAATTATTAGAAGTCCCCTTAAGTTATTTGTTTTTTTTACTGCTTAATTGCAATATCTTGTTTTCTGCTTTTTCCAGCTTCTTATTTAAGTCTGCACCTAACTTTTTACTGTCTTTTAACTCTTTTTCTAAAGATAAAACTTTTTCGGTTTTTTTATCAACATCTTTTTGAGCTGTTTGCAATTGCTTATGTAACTGTTTGTTTTCATTTTGCAGTTCTGTGATTTTTAGCTCAAGTTCTGAAATTTTATCATTGTTCTTTGTAATAGTATCTTTTAAAGCACTATTATCCTTGTTAAGTTTTTGTAAGGTTACATTTAAGTTCGTGATATTATTTTTGGCATCACTTAAATTTTTTTCGAGCTCACTTACTTTGTTTTTAAGGGAATAAATTTCTTTTAAACTGTTTTCAGTTTTTGCAGAAATGTTTTGAAATAAAATGTTTGTATTCATAGCTGTTTTTTTTAGGTTTATTGATAAATTTTTAGTTTTTCGCCTTCAACTATTGTTTCGGGGGTATCTATATCATTGTCTTCGGCAATTTTTTGGAATTTGCTGCCGTCATTATAAAATTTAACGGCAATTTCCCATAAATTATCTCCCGATTTAATAATATACTCTGTATATGTACCGGATTCCGTATAAGTATCGGCTTCTGCATATTCATCTGTTTCAGTATATTCATCCTGTTCAAAATCTTCAATAATTTTTTCTTCATCAAGTTCAATTTTCTTTTTTGGTGTTTTATTATTTAAATCAATCTCCCGATATGCATCAAATATTTTTTCTTTTTCAGTTATTAATTCTGCGATTTCAATATTTTTATTATCAATATCTTTCTTAGCTTTATTTGCAATGTAAATATTAGCTATTACGCTGATTATTAAACACAATAAGAATAATATCATCAGAAAATGCTTCTTCTTTATTATTTTTTTAGATTTTTCGATTAATGAAAAAACTTCTAAATCAGATTGGCATTGCGGACAAGCTTTGTCATCTGTCTTTAATTCCGGAAAATCACAAATGGGACATTTCATCATGGTAAATTTTTAATGTTAAT
>SLSH01000283.1 GCA_007130555.1 Bacteroidales bacterium | reverse complement strand
GTTTTTTTAGTTCTTCTTCTTTTGTTTTTTTACTGATTTCATCCAATCTGTCCTGAATTTTATCTGCAAGGCTTTCTTTATTATAAATGTTTTTTTTCTGAATTTCGGGCTCATCGGGCTTTTCGCCTTTTACTAATTTAATATTATTTAATATTATTTCTGAAATATGCTTATCCGAAACTTTAGCTTTATTGTCTTCAATTATTTTTTCTTCTGCAGGTTCTGATACGGGTTGGTCGGAAACAATATCTTCAGGCTGTTCTTTTTCTGATTCAACTTCATCTGACAAAGGCTCAACTGTCTGTTTATCAGGAGTTTTTTCTGTTTCGGTTTTTGGTTCTTTAATATCATCTTTTATAATAAAATCATCCGGCTCAATGCTCTTTTCTTTTGTTTCATTAATAAGATTAAATAATATATTTCTATCGGGAACATAAGTTCCCGCAATTTTTAATTGAGAATCATATCTTACATCTTTGATTACATGAAGATTCTTAATATAAAGCAACCAATATGTCTGAAAATACGGATATTCTTCCAGTAATAATTTAATATCATTAAGACTGTTGCCGTCAAGTTTTTCGGTATTTTTTAAATAGTCTATGTATAAATCTTTGTTCATAAATAATTACCAGTTTGCAACCGATTGAATAAAAATATCTTCTGTTATC
Organism: Bacteroidales bacterium; assembly: GCA_007130555.1. Taxonomy (GTDB): domain Bacteria; phylum Bacteroidota; class Bacteroidia; order Bacteroidales; family ML635J-15; genus SLSH01. Next base: position 3,674 of record SLSH01000283.1, on the reverse strand, counting down.
TGGTCAACAATCTCACTTATTAAATCATTTTCGACCGCGTTAAGACTTACGGTGCTTTCAAAATCGGCATATCTTGAGAAACTTCGTTCAAAATTTTTTGACGGGTCTTTGGTATTTGTAAACCTGACATTAATGGTAATCGTTAATCTGTTTAATGCTGCGGTTTCGTCTCCTGTAAATGCCTGCGGACTAACTCTGTAATTTGTTATTTGTCCGTCAAAATTTAGATGTCCGTCAGTATTTACAAGGTCTAAGCTGGTTTGAGACAAGAATCTGTCTTTTAGTGCTTCGGTAAAAACATTACTTAAAGTAGGCTGTACCAAAGGAGCTCTGTTTTCAAAATAATCTACCGAAAATGTTTTAATATCCGCAGAAATATCCGCTCCTGTAAAAGAATAGCCTCCCGTACAGGAAATAAACCCTGAAGTAAAAACAAAAATTAAAGCAATATTTATAATTCTATATTTTTTCATCAAAACTATTTATCAATTTTATACTCCTTAATTTTTCTGTAAAGAGTCCTTTCGGATATTCCCAACTCCTTTGCAGCAAGTTTACGTTTCGAATTATTCCTTTCTAATGCTTTAATAATAAGTTCTTTTTCCTGATCAGCTAAAGATAAACTTTCTTCAATAACTTCGTTTGTATCTTCAATATCTTGCTCTTTATCCGACAAAGTATTTATTTCAGAATTATCAACAGGATTATCTTTAGAATAGTCATTAATTGAATCTGAATGAATTACTTTTGTATTTACATCTCTTAAATTAACCTGCGGATTTTCTTTAATGATTTGATTAACAAGTTTTTTTAATTCAAATACATCTTTTTTCATATCAAACAGAACCTGATATAAAATTTCTCTTTCAGAAAAAGATTCTTCTTTAGATTGATTTTTATAAAGTACAGGCAAACTGGATAATTCAATTCCTTTAAGATATTTTTTCAGAACATCTTCACTTATTAATCTGTTTTCTTCGATTATGGACATTTGCTCCGTAATATTTTTTAATTGACGAATATTTCCGGGCCATCTGTAATTTTTTATTAGTTCAATGGCTCCCTCACTAAGATTTAATTTTGGCATCCGATATTTATCGGCAAAGTCGGCAGCAAATTTTCTGAACAGAAGTTCAATATCTTCTTTCCTTTCTCTTAAAGGAGGCATTAAAATGGGGATGGTATTTAATCTGTAATAAAGGTCTTCCCTGAATTTGCCTTTTGCAATATAATCAACAAGATTAACATTGGTAGCTGCAATAACCCTTACGTTTGTTTTCAGAACTTTTGAAGAACCTACTTTAATAAATTCGCCGGACTCTAATACCCTTAAAAGCCTTACTTGTGTAGCGAGAGGCAATTCGGAAACTTCGTCAAGAAATATTGTTCCGTTATCGGCTTCTTCGAAGTATCCTTTTCTGTCGGTATGTGCACTTGTAAACGAGCCTTTAATATGTCCGAAAAGCTCCGAATCTATTGTGCCTTCGGGTATGGCTCCGCAATTTACGGCAATATACGTACTATGTTTTCTTATGCTTTGAGAATGAATTATTTGCGGAATTCTTTCCTTACCCACACCGCTCTCTCCTGATATCAGTACGGATAAATCAGTAGGAGCAACTTGGATAGCAATATTTAAAGCTCTGTTTAATCCGAAAGAATTTCCAATTATTTCAAATCTGTTTTTAATAACCTGCAAATCCATTGCTTAAAACTAATTTATTTGAAACCACAAAGTTAATAAGTTTATAATAATTGGAATAAAAAACTTATTTTTATTTGTTATAAAAAAATATAATGTATTTTTACTTTTATTAAAAGTTCTACATGTTGATTAACTAATGAAAAATAGTAATAACTTAATTTTAACAATATGATTAAATATTTTTTATTTCCGGCGGTATTTTTTTTGATTTCAATTACAACATTTTCGCAAGAACAATTTACAAAATTTCTTTCCGATGAGCTGGACAGAAATATGGCAGTATTAAAAAAACAGGAAGAACCGCCATATTATATCAGTTTGCGGGTAAACGAAAAAACTACTTTTGACATCAATGCTTTATATGGTAATATTACCAAAAGCGAAGAAAAAAAAGAAAGAGTTTTGCATACAAGTTTAAGAGTAGGCTCACATGAACTTGACAATTTTCATGAAATCAGAGAAAGCAGAAGCCATTGGTTTGCCGGAAGGCGAATGAATATAATTGGTATAGAAGATGACGAAAAATCTATTAAACAAAGAATATGGAAGTCAATAGATGAAAGTTACAGAGATGCCTTAAATACTTACAATCAGGTTAAAGCTAATATTGCAGTAAAAGTTGAAGGAGAAGATGAGTCGGATGATTTCAGTATAGAAAAACCTGAAAAATATTTTGAGCCCCCTGTTAAGATTGAAAAATTAGATTTTGATGTTGAAACATGGGAGAATAGACTAAGGGAATATTCCGCAGTGTTTTTAAAATATCCCGATATTTATGACGGAAAAGCCGGGTTAGATTTTAAAATTGAAAGACGAGTTTTTGTTTCTACCGAAGGGACTCAAATTGAAGAAAGCGGAATTTCTGCAAGATTGTTTATAGACGGAAAAGTAAAAGCTGATGATGGCATGGAATTACCATTATTCTTATCGTATTTTGCATTTTTACCTGAAGATTTGCCTGATTCAAATGAAATTTTAAAAGATGTTGAAAAAATGGCAGAGTCTCTTGTGGCTCTTAGAACTGCTCCGGTAGCAGAACCTTACGAAGGTCCGGCTATGCTTTCGGGAGTAGCGGCTGGAGTGTTTTTTCACGAAATTTTCGGTCATCGCATAGAAGGACACAGACTAAAACGTTCAACAGACGGACAAACTTTTAAAAACAGAATCGGAGATATAGTTCTGCCCGAACATTTATCTGTAATTTTTGACCCTCAAGAAACAAATTATAAAGGAGAAGACCTGTATGGACATTACAAATACGACTGTCAGGGAGTGAAAGGACAAAAAGTTACTGTTGTTAAAAATGGCATACTAAAAGACTTTTTGATGTCGCGTACTCCAATAGAAGATTTCCCGAATTCAAACGGACATGGCAGAGCTTATGCAGGAAGAGAACCTGTTTCAAGACAATCAAATATGTTTATAAAAACAACCGAACCTCTTAGTATAGAAGAACTAAGAGAAGAATTTCGGAAAGAACTGAAAAGCCAGAATAAAGAATTCGGATTTTCATTTGAAACCGTCAGAGGAGGTTTTACTATGACAGGAAGATTTATACCTAATGCATTTAATGTCAGCCCATTATTAGTATATAAGGTTTTTGCTGACGGCAGAGAAGATGAAATGGTTAGAGGCGTAGATTTAATAGGGACTCCGCTTGCAATGTTCTCTCAAATAATTAAAGCAGCTGATGATTATGGGATTTTTCAGGGTAATTGCGGGGCAGAATCAGGATGGGTACAAGTATCGTCTGTTTCTCCTAGTTTATTGGTAAGACAAATCGAGACACAAAAAAATATTAAGTCGCAAGACAGACCGTTTATTTTGGAGGCGCCTGATAGAGATTTTTAATTACACGAATGGACACGAATGATTTTAGACACGAATTTCACAAATGAACACGAATACGAATGATTTTAGACACGAATTTCACAAATGAACACGAATACGAATGATTTTAGACACGAAT
>SLSH01000375.1 GCA_007130555.1 Bacteroidales bacterium | reverse complement strand
TATAAATATTTTTTAAATATCATAGAACTCTGTGTCTTAGAATTGAATAATGGTATAAGAAGTATTGCATAAAAATTATCATTCGTTAATCATTTAATCCTTGTTCATTATTCGATTTTCCCCTTTTGATGCAAGATTTCAATATTTACATAAGTCTGACCCTGACAGCGACGCACTGCGATGTACTGCGTTGTATTGAGCGGAGTCGAAATAAGCTTGCCGAAGTGAGCCTGTCGAAGTGTGTCAAAGATAAATAACCCTTACCAAACAAAGCGCCGGTACGGGTAGAAAGAACACACAGAACCCGTTTTGGCGGGAAATTTGCTTTTTTTGCAAATTTCATGACAAAACATAAAAAATGAGTATCTTTGATTCTGATTAGTTAGATATTTTATATTTTTGAATATGATAATTAAAAACATAAAAGTCATGAAAAGAAAAACTAAAACTTTAATCCTTTTTTGCATATTTTTTAGCCTAATCAACTTCTCTTATGCACAAAACAAGCATATAAAATATTTAAGTAATATGGACCCCTGTGCTAGGCTAATACCCCCTAAAAAAAGAGAATATATTGCCGGAAATGAAGACATTAGCTCGGGAGGACGCTATAAATTTATGAAAATAGTAGAATGTGAATTTAATATTTTGGTTTTTGATAATAATAAAAGCATTGTATATAATGATAATAGCAGAATAATAAAAGATTCAATATCAAATCAGATTATACGGGAAACCGGTGATATTGATATTTTTAGAAAAAGAAACAAATCATATAAGGGATACAGATATACTTATTATAATCAACAAGATTCTCTTAATTTAAGACAAAAAAGAGATTGGCAAAAAGTTAACAAGCGTTATATAAAAAAGGAATATGATTTTTCCGATAAAAGTAATGAGCGAAAGACTGCTTTTATTTCTTCCTTCGACCTTGATATCGAAATTCCTGTTTATAAAATGCAGCTGAAAATTACGGGAGAACAAAAAAATATAAAGGGATTTTTGTGCAAAGAAGCTATTTTGGAAGTTTATGAAGATTATGTATATCAAATATGGTTTACAAAAGAAATTGATTACGGCTGGTCTTTTAATAACTATTTTTCGCTTATTCCCGGTACTGTAATTCTTGCAAAAAAAGATGATAAAACAGTTCTGGAATTTTTAGAAATTACAGATATAGATTTTTCCGAAACAATTTTTGATGAAGAAAAAATAACGGGGATACTTGAGGAAAAATTTGATTAATTTTTTAAAATACATTGACAAAATTTATATATATAGATTGTTTTTCCAAATTATAATTTGTATTTTTGCGTTAATATTCTAATTATACTTTGAAATAATGAAGCCAGCTCTCATATTACACAATTCGCATTGGAATGGTAAACCTTTTGACATCCCAATCAAAAGAGATTTGCTGAACAGGTTAATGAAGTTTAACAAAACTAAGGAAATTCAGATTATATCGGGTATAAGAAGAAGCGGCAAATCTTCATTACTCAAACTGTATATCAATGAACTCATAAAAGACGTCAATCCCTTGAGTATTTTGTTTGTAAACTTTGATGATCCTAATTTTTCAGAAGTCTTTAAGAATCCCGAAAAATTGTATGATATTATTGAACTTGCAGAACGGCTGACCAAAACAAAAACAGAATATCTTTTTTTTGATGAAATACAGATGGTTCAATCATGGGAAAAATTTGTAAAGAGTGTCTATGATGCTGATGTATATAAAAAAATCTGCATAACAGGTTCAAATTCGGAATTATTAGACAGCAACTACTCCGTCCTGCTTTCGGGCAGATACATTGCTCACAGGATTTTTCCATTATCTTTGTGGGAAATATTACATCACTACAATTTGAATAATGATATTGATATTCACCAAAACAGACCTGAGGTACTGAATATCACGGACAGTATGATTAAATTCGGTTCTTTCCCTGAAATAATGAAAGCCACAGACAATGAAATCAAACATGAAATTGCACTGAACTATTTTGACAGTATTATCATTAAAGACTGTATTGCAAATAATAATATTAGAGACACAGCATCATTTAAAGAACTGTCTTACTATATTTTTAACAATATTTCTTCTATGTTTTCCTATAACGGGATTGCCAAAGCTATTATTTCAAATGATATAACCGTTAAGGAATATATCAGTGTAATGAAAAACGCCTTTCTCCTTTACGAACTGAGTGCATTTTCATACAAATTAAAACAACAAATCAAATCAAAAAGAAAAATATATTGCATAGACAATGGCTTAATATCAGCCGTATCACTAAATTTTTCTCAAAACAAAGGACAGCTTTTTGAAAATTTTGTTTTTGCAGAGTTACTGAAAATGGGGGAAAAGAATATTTTTTTCCATAATGAAAACAATGAATGTGATTTTATTATTAAGCACAATAATGAACTCATTGCCTTTCAGGTTTGCTATGTATTAAATGAACAAAACAAAAAACGTGAAATCAATGGTCTTATGGAAGTTATGTCTAAATTTGTGATTACTAAATCTTATATCATTACTTTTTCTCAATCACAAACTTTTGATAACAATATCTCAGCAATGCCTGTTTACGAGTTACACAAGTTATTGTCTCATGCAAACAACTCCAAATAATCAATATTTTCACGCTCCCGCAAGAGTTCAACTTGCAATTTGTGAGTTTTTTTATATTATTGTAATTAGTACATGACAAAATTTTTTATCTCTTATCAATGCTAAATTAAATTTTGATTTTTATTTTGATTAATTTTCATTTATGATTGGATTATTACATATTTACAATCGGTATTAATGATGATTTAATGATATTTTTTCTTATTTTTGTCGGACAATAATGATTTTTGATTAACTATTTTTTTTAAAAAACATTATAATTTTTTTAAACTTAATAAATGGAAACAACATTATTGATTTTTATCGGGCTTATAATTGGCGGAATAATATCGTGGATTATTTTTGTTAAATATCTCGGACAAAAAGGGACTTCGGGCGAAAAACTTAATTCAGAATATATTTCAAAAGATATTTATAACAAAACAAAGGATGATTTGGAGAAAAAGAATAACGAATATCTTGAATTAAGCAAAATTTTGGCAAGAACCGAACAAGATAATATCCATTTAAAGGAAAAACTTAAAGAAAGTCAGAAAAATATAGAAAAAATTCAGGAAACTTTTATTAAAGAATTTGAAAATTTAGCCAATAAATTGCTTGATGACAAAAGCAAAAAATTTCTTGAAATAAACGAAAAAAACATCGGGGATATTTTAACGCCTCTGAAAGAAAAAATCAGGGATTTTGAGAAAAAAGTTGAAGAAACACATAAAGAAGAAATCAGGGAGAGAATTTCTTTAAAAAAAGAATTAGAGCAAATCGTAAAACTTAATCAGCAAGTTAGCAGTGATGCTACACGATTAACAAATGCATTAAAAGGTGACAGTAAAACTCAGGGCAACTGGGGCGAAATTCAGCTGGAGTTGATTTTAGAAAAGGCAGGACTTGTTAAAGATGTACATTTCAGAAAAGAAGAAACATTTAAAGATGATGCGGGCAAAAATCAGCGTCCCGATTATGTCGTAAATATGCCTGATGAAAAAAACATGATTCTTGATTCAAAAGTTTCGCTTACGGCTTATGAAAATTATTTTAACGAAGATGATGATGTGTTAAAAACCAAATATTTAAAAGAACATCTTACAAGTATAAAAAAGCATATTGATGAGCTGGGTAATAAAAATTATCAGACACTATACGATATTAATCCTCCCGATTATGTTTTGATGTTCGTTCCCGTAGAACCCGCTCTTACTATCGCTTTCAGAGAAGACATACGATTATTTGAAAAAGCCCTGGATAAAAATATTGTCCTGGTATCTGTGTCAACTTTACTCGCTACACTAAGAACCATATCTTATATCTGGAAACAGGAAAATCAAAAAAGAAATGTTTATGAAATAGCAAGAGAAAGCGGAAAACTATATGATAAATTTGTTGGTTTTATCGAAGACCTGATTGGTGTGGGCAAAAAACTTGATGATGCCAGAGGAACCTATGCCGAAGCGATGAATAAACTTGTAGAATCCCCGAAAAAAGGAGACACAATAGTAGGACGAATTGAAAGGATAAAACTGTTGGGAGCCGATGCCTCAAAATCAATCCCTCATCAGATATTGTCCGAAATTAATGAAGAAGACGAAGAAGAAAAAGAGGAGTAAATATATTTTTCAAATCCTGTCGGCAATCCCCACCACCGCAACATTATCTTCCGGCTTTATTTACAATAATCCGACACTGAAAGCGGCGTACTGCGATGTACTGCGATGTACTG
>SLSH01000403.1 GCA_007130555.1 Bacteroidales bacterium | reverse complement strand
CTCCGTCAATAACTCTGATAAAGTAAGTTCCTTGTGGATATATCGAAATATCAATAGCATTAAGAACATTTGCATTATCAATTTCATAGATTGTTTGTCCCATAATATTGATAATAGAAATTCTTGTTCCTTCAGCATTTTCAATATTTAATATACCTGTAGTCGGGTTTGGATAAATATTAAGATTACTTAAAGAAGTAGTTTCCACAAAACTATAGTCAAATAAAGAAACTTCAATAGTTTTATCTTCACCTGCTACTGTAAATGCTTGATTGGTTACAGGAATACAATCTACGGCAGTAGCCGAATAAGTGTAATCTCCGTCTGCTAATGTAATTGAAGCTACTCCTGAAGCATTAGTAGTTAAATCGCCTTCACCTGTAATTGAAATAGTAGCTCCTTGAATTTCCACCTCATCTTGATCTTTAACAATAAAAGTAACCAAACTTCCACCTTCTTCTAATACTACGGGAATATTTTTTTCTTCACCTGCAACGGTAAAATTGCCGGAACTTGTAAGATAACCTGCTTTAGAGACTAAATAATTATAAGTATCGTCAGCTAAATCAATTGTGACAATTCCGTCTATATCAGTAGTTAAAGTTTCTCCTACTACATTTATTGTCGCACCTTCAATCGGGTCTGTACCATCGGTAACCGTAAAAGTAATCTCATAAGTAGGAATTTCTACTAAAACAATATCAATATTTTTAGTTTCTCCTGCAACTGTAAATTCCAAACCTGTTTGAGGATAATATCCTTCTTTAGTAACCGAATAAGTATAAGTATTATCAGCTAAATTTACAGTAGCTATACCATTCACATCAGTAGTAAAAACAGGTACCCCGCTGATTGCTATTGTAGCATCTTCAATCGGGTCTGTACCATCGGTTACCGTAAAAGTAATTTCATAAGTAGGTATTTCTTCCAGTGTAATTAGAATATCTTTATCTTCGCCAGCAACTGTAAATTCCAAATCTGTCTGAGGATAATATCCATTTTTAGAAACCGAATAAGTATAAGTACCGTCAGATAAATTAGCTATAGCAATACCTAGTTCATTGGTTGTATAACTGCCGGTTCCTGTAATTGAGATAGAAGCTCCCTGTAGTTTGTTTTCATTTATATCCTGAACAGTAAAAGTAACTGTATGAGTTTCATCCATATTTAAGCGGATACAGATACCAGCTCTTCTTGCCAAATACCAACTAGCTTCAGTTGAGAAATATACATAAGCTCCCCAGTAACTGTAATTATTTCTTCTGTCAGTTCCGATATGGAATTCTTCCTGTCCCATATAATAAATTTCTATGGCTACCATTATCATTTTAGCTTCCTCTCCATCTAATAATATTTGTGCGTCACCTCCGATAAATTCAGCAATTACCCAACTGCCAAGATGTTCTTCTTCAATTGTCATTAAAGTAGAAGTAGCTATATCTACATAGTCTTCAAGTAGTTGGTCATATTGCATAATTTTAGCTACAAAAGCGGTTCCCACGTCGGTTCTGTCATCAATAAAAACTTCAATGTTTTTAACATCTGTTTCATACAGGAATAAGTATTCAGTTCCAATCATATCACTATCTTCACCACCAATCACCCAGTTAGTAGGTCCTATGCTTCCCATTCTGTCTTCGGGAACTTTTGCATCTCTTCCGAATGTACTTTCCGTAACATAGAAAAATGCAGTGTCAACATTGTTAGCAGGGAATTCATCTTCTATTCCGTCTATAAAAACTTCATAAGCAATTAAATATAATCCTGTCATTGGATCCGGACCTAATTCAAAATCAAATCCTGCTGCCTGTACCATGTCAATTGTACATTTTTCTGTAATAGCAAGAGGAGGACCTTCCATAGTTTTATCAAAAATTACAGTTTGCTCAGGGTTAATAACCTGTACATTTATAATAGGTGTAGCAGTTTCAACTCCTTTATTTTCTACGGCTACATTAAACCAGCATAATGCATTTTCGGAATCATATTGTGCAACAGGAATTTGTCCGTAATGAGACGATATATGATAATAATTTTCAGCCTCACCTTGAGTATAATCAACATAATCAAAGAAATTCATTCTTGCATCGTATAGATAAAGGTCATATAGAGGATTATCGGTAATTTTTATATCGTCAATTTGCCATCCGTATCCAACAGGAGCACCACCAACAGTTACAGTCTTCCAGCGAAAACGAATTGAAACATTAGATTCATTTGCCACATAGTTACCTATATACATTTCGAAAAATATATCGCCATAGTCATTTGAAGCAATATTTTCATTAACACGTACTTCTGTCCATGTAGTTCCTCCGTCAGTAGAGAAATCAATATAAGCTTCTACCTGATTTAAAGGTCTGAATATTTGATAAAAAGATATTTTCGGATAATCAACTGCAGATAAATCAATATTATCAAATTGTATCCAAGAATTTAGTGGATTTTGTCCGTCTCCTCCAAAAGCACCATAATCACTTAAAATATCTATCCATGCCCATTTTCCTTCTGCTACCCATTCGTCTCCAACTTCTACACTACCGGTTTCGGAATAAGGTCCTAATGAAGGGAAATAACCCTCCCATGTTTCGGGAATTCCGTCCTGATCTGTAACATGCCATGATTTTTCTTGTAAATCAGTGTCCCATCCGAAAGTCCATACAGGCACATCTTCTTCAAATGTTACAATCCAGTGGATAGTTTCTTTAGTACTCGTTTTTTCGGGGACATTAAAATTAATGTCATCCGATTTTGTCATTCTCTTCTCATGATCCATAATTGAGGGATGAATCTGAGCCATTGCAAATGCTGCGATAGCAATAAATGCAATTAAAGTTGTAGTTTTTTTCATAATGTTTTAAATTTTAGATTATTACTTAATTATTAAATTTCACTTAAAATAAATATGTTTTTTTATCGTTGCAAAGTTATTAAAAAATAGACAACATACAAATTTTTTTTTTATTTTTTTTCAACAATTTTTTTATTTTTTGAGATTAAAACAGAAATTCTGATAAAATCGGAAAATGCAGAAGTTTTGGCAATCAGGTAACCATAGTATCCGTCAAGAAATCCTAATTTGAAAAAAAATAGAAAAATAAATTTAAGAAATGGCTTAAAAATTAATTTTAATATATTGGATTTTTTACCATTAATAAAATCTTTTTCTGCACTTAGTATTGCATATTTTATTGTTCGGTTAAAATGTTCTTCGGGGTTATCGTAGGTATAATGCAATAAATCTCCTTTCAGTTTTATTTCCTGTGGTTTATCTTTAAATTTTAAAGTTTCATGAACATTTCCTTCCCATTTAGCATAATTTTTGTTCCAGAACTTTCTTTTTACGTCAGGATACCATGCTCCGAATTTTATGGGACGCAAACAATAATGATTTAATCTGTTAAATGAATAAATAATGTTTTTATTATTATCAATATTCAATGATAAAATTGATTTTTTTAGTTTTTCGGACAATACTTCGTCGGCATCAATATTTAAAATATAATCGTATTTTGCAGATTCTGTACCGAAATTTCTTTGACTGCTGTAATCAATAAATTTATTGGAAATTACTTTTACATTTTTATATTGTTTACAAATTTCGACGGTTTTATCTTTTGAATCCGAGTCAATTATTAATATATCATCACTAATATCAATAACAGAATCCAAACATCTTTTTATGTTTTTTTCTTCGTTTAGTGTTATTATTACAATGCTTACAGGTATCATTTATTATGCAAGATTATTTTGTGCCAAAAATAAGTTTTTTTTGATAAAAATACACTTAATTTCTAAATAAATTACTCGACGATTACCGGCTACCGATTTGTCAATTTGAAAATAATAACGCTGTCAGAACGCTTCGCTAACAATTGTCAATTTTTTAACTTTCGCATTTAATATATCATCTATAAAACATAAAATATTAACGAGGTTTATTATTATTTCGCCCCCTGACACAGGAAGGGGGAGAAATCTGCCAATCCCTCTCCCGCAAAATACACCGGCTCGCTCGGATTTGCAATCCGAGTGAGTGGGGGTCTCAAAGATAAATAACCAGTACCAAGGCGGTACGGGTGTAAAGAAAACACAGTACCCGTTTTGGCGGGAAATTTGCTTTTTTTGCAAATTTCGTGACAAAACATTAGAGATGCAATCGACATAAAAAAAGTAATTGCCCGTCCGTCACGAGGACAAATATTGTAGGGGACTTCTAATAATTATTTCACATCAAGATTTTTAGCGTTTTTCATAGATAATGAAAATTTTTGAAGCACTATCGGGATAATGCAATGAAATTTGAATAATTTTGGCTGCCTTCGGCAACACTCAGGACAGCGGCTTGGCTCTGCCCTCATTTTGATAATTTTGG
>SLSH01000102.1 GCA_007130555.1 Bacteroidales bacterium | reverse complement strand
CTTTTAAAAAGTGTCTTTATCATAAAAAAAATAATATCTTTGACTCTGATTAGTTACAAATTATTTAATTTTACATTTTTAATAAACAGCAGAAATGCCAAAATATTTAGCACTGGATATAGGAAAAAAACGCACAGGAATTGCCTGTACCGACGACAATAAAATCATCGCAACAGCATTGACTACAGTAGAAACCTCAAAATTAGAAGAATTTTTAAAAAATTATATTGAAAAAAATGATGTTGAAAAAATTATTGTCGGTTTTCCGAAAAATATGAACAATCTGGATTCTGATGCGGTTAAATATATTGAGCCTGTTTATAACAGATTAAAAAAAGTATTTAAAGAAATTGAATTTATTTATGCAGACGAAAGATTTACATCAAAAATGGCTTTTCAAACTATGATAGATACAGGAGTTAAAAAAATGAAACGCAGAGATAAATCAACTGTTGACAAAATCAGTGCAACTATTATATTACAATCATATTTAGAAAAAAAATAAAATGATATTACCAATACATCTTTACGGTCATTCTGCTTTAAGACAAAAAGCCGTTGAAATAAATACCGATTATCCGCAACTTGATAAACTTATTTCGGATATGTTCGAAACTATGTATAAAGCTGATGGAATAGGTTTGGCTGCACCGCAAGTAGGAAAAAGTATAAGACTGATAATTGTTGATACAAGTACTCTTGATCATGACAACCCCGAACTTAAGGACTTTAAAAGAGTTATAATAAATCCAAAAGTGTCGAATAATACAAATGATACAATAATAATTGAAGAAGGATGTCTAAGTATTCCCGGTATCAGAGAAAATGTACAGAGATATTCGGATATCAAAATTGATTATTATGATGAAAATTTTGAAAAAAAATCTGAAAATCTTACCGGTTTTAAAGCCGTTGTAGTACAACACGAATTAGACCACCTTCAGGGAAAACTGTTTACAGATAAATTATCAGGCTTAAAAAAACATTTCGTAAATAAATCATTAAACTCAATTAAAAAAGGAAAAATAAGTCCTTTTTACAAAACAATTGTTTAAGATTAGTATATAATAAAATATTTATTCTACGGCATTTTTGTAAAAAATATATTTCTCCTCCTGACACATTTTAGTCGTGGTCCCTAAGGGGGAAAATCAACATCCTCACTTGCCCTGAAAGGGCAAAAGCATCAACATCGGACGAAGTCCGTATGTTGAACAAAAAACAATCAAGCCCTGAAAGGGCGTAAGCAAATTGTGAAGTTTTGTTATGCAAGTAAAAACAATATATTTTCTCAATAGTTCAGTTTATTTTAAATACCCCGAAAAATATTTTTTTATTTTAATTGTTATGTATATAATTGCATTATTAAACTTTAAATTTTTATAACATGAAAAAATCATTGTTGTTTATATTCACGGGGATATTTTTATTTGTTGCATGTAGCCAAAAGGAAAAAGAATCCGAAGAAAAAACCGATGAACCAAATCAGGAAGTAATGTATGAGGAGATTATTGAATTGGAACAAAAATTATTCGAAAAAACCGAACCTGATGCTGTCCTTGCTCAGCAAATGATTGATAAATACGTTAATTATGCCAATAAATTTCACGAAGATACAAATGCTCCCGAATTTCTCTTTAAAGCAGCAGAAATTGCAATGAACTTCGGACAACCTGCCAATAGCGTAAATTATCTCTCCCGCATAGAAGCCAGATATAAAGAATATGATAAATACGGAGCCTGTTTGTTCTTAAAAGCTTATATATATGACTATTACTTAAAAGATAAAGAACAAGCAGAAAAATATTATCAAAAATTTATTGACGAATTTCCTGAACATAATTTAGTCGAAGACGCTAATGCCGCTCTTATGTTTCTTGATTTGGACGATGCGGAACTAATCCGAAAATTTGAACAAATGAACTAATAATAATTCTCAATCCAAAAAAAAATGTATTTTTCGCTTACAGAAGAAATAAGAAAATATCCTTTTGTAAGGCTGATAATACCCTTTATTCTCGGAATTGTTCTGGCTCTAAATTTCAATGTTAATGTATATATGTTATATATATTGCTGGTATTAAGCGTGTTAACATTCGGGTTTTATCATAAAATAAGAAACTTCCGGTTTGAAATTTTCTTCGGCATTATTATAAATATTATTATTTTAATATCAGGATATTTATTAACCACAACAAAACTTGAAATTTCGAAAAATGAAGAGCTGAAAAACTATCAGGGATATATAGTAGGAAAAGTTATCAGCGACCCTGTTTATGCCGAACGAAGCGTAAGAGTAAACGTAGAAATTGAAGCGATTAAGCAAAACGAAGAATGGTATAAGACAAGCGGAAGAACCATGCTTTATTTGTCGCCGGACGAAAAAACAAATATTATTACCACAGGTTCGTACATAATTTTTTCGCCTCAGCTTTCCGAAATTGCAAACAGAGGTAATCCCGAAGAATTTGATTATAAGAGGTATCTCAGCTATAATCTTATTTATACAAGTGATTTTTTAAATACTGATGATTGGGATTTTTTCGGGGATAAAAAATCTGAAAATATAAGATTTCAGATGTTAAATTTCAGACAAAACCTAATTACAAAGCTTGAAAAATCAGGCATGGACGAAGACGAACTGGGAGTTATTTCGGCACTGGCACTTGGATATAGAAACAGACTTAGTGACGAAGTCCGACACAATTATGCATCGTCAGGCGCCATGCATATACTTGCTGTATCAGGTCTGCATGTAGGAATTGTTTATATGATTATCATATTTTTATTATCTTTTCTTAAAAACAAAAGACTAATTGTAATTAAAGTTTTGCTTACAATTTTGTTAATATGGTTTTATGCTTTCTTGACAGGACTATCTCCGTCTGTTAGCAGGGCGGCTACAATGTTTTCTTTTATTGCTGCAAGTCAGCTTTTTAAAAGATCTCCCGGAATTTTTAATTCCATCGCTGCATCCGCATTTTTATTATTATTAATAAACCCATTAATGCTGACTCAAATCGGATTTCAATTATCATATATTGCTGTAATAGGAATAGTGCTGATTTTTCCAAAAATATATCCGCTTTTGGTTTTTAAGAATTATCTGTTGGATAAAATATGGTCGCTTACCGTGGTATCTGTCGCCGCACAAATTGCAACTGCTCCAATAGCGATATATTATTTTAATCAGATTTCAAATTATTTTTTGCTTACAAATTATCTGCTGATTCCTCTTGCAAGTGTTGCAATATATCTGACTTTATCGGTTTTTGTGTTTTCCCCCATAATAATTATATCAGATTTTTTTGCATTGATATTATCAAAAATCGTTAAAATAATGAACTTCTTTACATCAATGATAGAGTCCTTGCCCGGCTCTGTTTCTGCAAATATGCATATAAATCTAACGCAACTTTTTTTATTGTATCTGATTATAATTTTTGCGGGAGCCTTCTTTCTCGGCTCAAAAAGACACAGAGAACTTGTTATAGTAGTTATTCTGTTAATATGTTTTTCTACAGTATCATTAATAAATAATCTAACAAAAATAGAGCAAGAATATTTGATAGTTTATAATATTAACAGAACTTCCGCTATTAACATTATTGACGGAAAAGACAATATTCTTTTTGCAGATTTTGATGATACCGGCAGAAATCAAATAGAATTTTCGGCAAGGAATAATTGGCTCAAACTTGGTGTACAAAACGAAAAATTTATTGATTTGTCGCAATTAACAGGTAGCAGTATATTATCAAATATCGCAATTATTGACAATCGAAAAGTTTTTCAAAAACGTAATTTTATTTCGTTTAAGGATAAAAGAGTTTTGATTGTAAACAGAAATTTTAAACATTGGGAATATAATCTCAAAGATAATGATGAAAAATTATTTGTTGATTATATTATTTTATCGGACAATTCAAATATTGAATTAAAACAACTTGCGGAATTATTTGATTTTAATTTGTTGATTTTTGACAGCTCTAATGCCGATTGGACTACAAACAGATGGAAGGAAGAAAATATTGCCGGAAATTTTCCTATTCATAATGTAAAAAAAGATGGGGCTTTTATTGCTAAATTATAGGTTTTTAAGTGTGATAGATATAATAATGTTTTAGCCCCTCAAATATACGGACAAGATTATATTTTAAAAAATAGAATTATTTTTAGTCTTATCAAGCCTTTAGCGATGATTAGACTATTAAATAATTAATATCGGTATAATTGCCCCATACCATACTGTTATATTTTAAATCCAATTTATCTAATAGTAAAGCTATTACGACTGTAAATTTTGCAGGAACTGTAGAATAAGGTTTGTTTATTGCATAAATTTTAAAAAAAAAACTCCCACCGAAGCGGGAGTATAGGACATTTTATCCT
>SLSH01000416.1 GCA_007130555.1 Bacteroidales bacterium | reverse complement strand
TTCACTTTATCTTCAGTCCAGCAGGCACCCAAAGTTTCTCTCCATGTAAATTCGCGGGAGCCATAAGGAGGAGCTATGGTTACCTGTGCATTAGGAGATGTGGACGGATTAAAAGTACCATTTCCTCCTGACCATTGTCCTATACTGCCGGGTAAACTCGGAATAGCTTCTAATTGTGCAGTATTTCCGCAAACTGCAAAATTCCCGCCTGCATAAGCAGAAGGTGTAGGCAGGAATTCTACTGTAACTATATCAGAATCCGTACACACTACATTATTTAAAGTCCATTTAAAATCGTATATGCCGTGTTCGTTTATTAATATACTTATATCATTATCAAATCTTGTAGTTCCGTTTATTGCCCAAACATCTACACCCCATTCGCAGTTATCACAACTCCAGCTTCCGTTTACTCCGTCGGGAGCAGCTACTGCACTTAAATCTGCTTTAAATCCGCAGGTACTAAAGTTGGGAGTATTTATATGTGCCGCAGGGTAATTATACCATATTACAGGTGTACCCTGACTTTGGGAATAACATGGGTCATTAGTGTCAACACTTCCGTCTCCCATATCATCACCTGCAATAGCAGATATATAATAAGTTTGTCCCAAATTTATACCGAGAACTCCGGGTAAACAAAATACGGGAGTATTGCTTCTTGCAAGAATATTTGCAGGGTAAGAACCGTCGTGTATAATAAACTGTAAAGCATCATTACCATCTAAAAATTGATTCCCGTTATGGGCTACTACATCTGCACAGTCTCCATAACAAAGCAGTATAGGGCTTAAACTTGACATTGTTCCTGCATAAGTATCGCAACCACAATCTATAAATCCATTAAAGATATATTCGTCACAATAATTATTTAAATCTGTTACGGTAATGCTGAATTCTGTTTCAGACACAAACATTTGGGAATAACTTCCTGAAC
Source organism: Bacteroidales bacterium (assembly GCA_007130555.1). Taxonomy (GTDB): domain Bacteria; phylum Bacteroidota; class Bacteroidia; order Bacteroidales; family ML635J-15; genus SLSH01. The sequence goes on along the minus strand of SLSH01000416.1, from coordinate 3,456 downwards.
CAGATGTTCCATTGGCATAAAATCCAACAGGGTTTCCATTGTTATCTACTACATCAAAACTAACAAAATAGTTTTCATTAATATCATCACACTCTGTATTAAAGTTTTCAATAAATATATTATTAAAAACAGTTATTGTTGTTTGGTCATTATCACTACAAGCCCCATTTATAATTTCGTAATATATGGTATGAGTGCCAACCCCTGCATCTGAGGGATAAAACATTCCTCCTGAAACGACACCCGGTCCTGACCATGTTCCTCCTGAACTTTGGGCATTAAGAGGGACAGGAGGATTGTTAAAACATACATCATCTAAGTTATTTATTGTAGCATCAACTTGCTGGTCAACCACGACAACTGTTGAAACAGACCCTGTACAACCGAAACTATTTGTTGCCGTTACCGAATATTCTCCTGTATGATTTACCTGAGCATTTAGTCTGGTAGGATTTTGTTGTGCGCTGGAAAATACAGCCGGTCCTGACCATGAATATGATGACATGCCACCCGGAGATGATGACAAAGAAATTGTTTGTCCCGCACAATACGGTCCTGTATTACTTGCCGTTATAACTGGTGTAGGATGAAGTTCTACTATTGTACTTCCTGTTCCTGTACATCCATTTGTGCCTGTAACCGTAACTATATATTCACCTGCATAATTATCCTGCGCATCCGTTATAAAAGGATTTTGATTTGTGCTGGTAAATCCTGCCGGTCCTGACCACGAATATGCTGCATAAGAATCAGTATTAAGTTGTATAGTTTCTCCAGCACAATACGGACCTGTATTTGAAACTGGCGGATCTATATCGTCCAATAAAATAATATTTACTGAAGATTGACCTGTACAACCGTTTATATCTGTAACACTTAATGTATATGTTCCTTCCATATTTGGTGTAACACTTCCTGATACAGAGGGGTTTTGTTCCCAACTTGTAAAATTATTAGGACCTGTCCAGTAGTATTCTTCCATACCATTAGGATTTCCCTGTAATACCAAAGGTTCTCCCTCACAAATTGTGATATCATCAAAATCTACTACAGGATTTTGATTAACAATTACTGTATGTGAGATTATTATTTCATCACAAGGATATGTAATAGTTACGGTATATTCGGTAGTTACATCGGGAGAAACCTGTATTCCTGTTTGACTGTTAGAGCCAGTGCTCCATGCAACAGAAACATAATCATTATCATCTGCATTTAATTCTAACTGAATATTTGCAGTTTCTCCGGCACAAATAGGATCGCTTGATAATTGAGGGTCAATTTCAAAAGGCGGCTCAATGGTTATAATGTACTCTGCCACATCATCACAAGGACATACTCCTTCCAAATACAGGATAATTGTTTCCGGGTCAGAAGAACCTGTAATATATGCATCAAATTGAATAACTACAGAATCTTCCCCTGCGGGTATAATGTGATTATTAGAAATTTCAGTATAGTCAACTCCCGGTATAGCAGTTCCGCCAATATTTACATCAATATATACAGGGTCGTTTGAAGGAGATTGTTCACCTCGATAAAAAATCAAATAGTTGGAACATCCCTGCATAACCGGCAAATTTGAATTCCATGCATTATAACTGTCAACACCAATTCCTTCTCCTGATGCAAAACTACCTCTTTCAAGAAATACAGCCGAATCATAAATTGCATCCTGAACATCAGCAATAGCAAGTTTCATTTGATATATTTCACATGCCGTAACATCAGTTATTGCGGTTAAAGTTACAGTCATACCGTCATAACTAATATAAGGACTACTATTATTTGCAATAAAATATTCACAATTCATGCACGGTCCGTTATTAGAGTTTCCATTATTTACATTATTTATAGAAACAGCTGTGGTTGTTCCCGGTAATAATGCAATATTATCTTTATCATAATTTTCGGGTCCTCCTGAAATTAAAAATGCAAAAACATCATTATAATTCGAATTTGCAAATGCATGGTATTCATCACTGGCAAATATATAATTAAACGAAACTTCGTTACTTGCAGGCATAAAATCAAATTCAAGTACTGCCGCATCATAAGTATTTGCATCTACAATTGCCGACAAATCTGCATCTCCGGGTTCACCTAAATTTGTACTGGCATTACCGATTGTATTTGGTCCCGGGATGTCATAGATTTCACCTGTTGACATCACAACACCTTCGGCAAAATCAAAGGGTGGAATTCCATTTGCAAAAACTCCTACGGCATCTTCATGTCCTGTATATTGTACATTATAAGCTTCAACGCATCCCGAAATCAATACATCATAAATTAAATCTACAGGATTGTATATAATAGAACTAACTTGAATAACCTTAGGAAATGATTCCAAGGGTTCGGAAATAATACATAGTTCGAATTCTCCCGAAGAGGGCTCATCTCCCAATACCCAAAATCTTCCTAATATAGTCTGCCCTGCTAATTCATCAAAAGTATAGATATACATCTCTGCTTCTGTGTTTTTAAATGCATCCCATTTAATTTCATTATAATTGCCTTCGTCATTTTTGGTATAAAACGCTGCTCCAAAAAAAGTTTCCTCCTGAAATTCAAATTTTACCGTAAGCTCTCCTGATTGCGGAACTTTAAAGCTGAAGTACGAACTTGCTCCCGGGTACATCCTGTCCATATGAGGCAAAGGCAAATCATTTCCTTCGGAATGATTGTAATAAAACAATTCAAATTGATTATCCTGACTTATTCCTACATAAGTCGGATTCATATAGTCATCACTTATTATATTCGTTTGTGAATACGATAAAAAAACGAAAATAACCAAAGAAATTACCAAAAAAACTTTTCTATACATATTATTATAATTTAAATTACAAAATAACCTTATTAAAATGAATTATCAAAATTTACAATCATTTTTTTGTAATTATATAAAAATTTTGACATAAAATATTTAACATATATTATAATAGACATTTTAAATTGATTAAACGTTGTTTTAAAAATAAAAAAAATGTCAATTACAGAAATATAAATAATGATTTAGTCTATTATCGGCTTCAGAGCTTTTGTTTCGTTAAAAAATATTAAAGCATCATAACGCATTGGCACAATTGTACTAACATATTGTCTAAAATCCTGTTGAGGATTGTAAACAACTCCAATAGCTCTGTTACCGATTGGTTTCATAAATTCCTCAAGATTTCTGTCTTCGTCATCAAATATCAAATAGAAGGATTTATAGCCTGTTCTGTTTAGTATTTCTTCTATGCTGTTTTCTTGGGCTCTAATTACATTCATTTCCTGTCTTGGTTGTCCCCACTGCGAACCGGCTTGTACCTTTCCTTTATAAGTAGTAAATCCGACCAGAAGAACATTATCAGCTCCAAAATGATCTCTGGACAATTCTCCTATATTTACCTGTTGAACCGTTGACATATCAGTATAAGAGGCATCTCCTATATGAGTATTATGAGCCCA
>SLSH01000087.1 GCA_007130555.1 Bacteroidales bacterium | reverse complement strand
TTTGGAATTTTGGAGACGGAACCACTTCAACAGAACAAAACCCGCAACATAATTTTTTAAACTATGGATATCATTGCATTTCCCTTGATGTTGAAAACCAATGCGGAACCGCAAATTATACCGAAACAGTTTTTGTTTTCCAGAATTTTTGTGCTTGCGATGGACATGATGGAGGAGATTTTATTTATGACTACAGAAATGGATATACTATAAATTCAAATGAATCTGAAGTTTGGGACATTGATCAACAAGATCCAAAGCCAATTTATGTAGAAGGAGATATAATAATTGAACCGTATGCAACACTCACAATTGAAGATAATGTTAATGTAATTTTTGCACCAAATGGGAGAATTATTGTAAAACCACGCGGTAAATTATTTTTTGGTAACGATGTTAATTTATCAAGTATATATTTCCCATCAGGGGAAAAAGGTATATTCCCTTGTGAAGACAACATGTGGCAAGGCATTGAAGTTTGGGGAGACCCTGATAATCCTTACCCTGAGGCACAAGGATTAGTTCACCTAGGTGATGGAGACATTATTATTAAAGATGCACATATTGGTATTTTATCCGGTGCACGCAATATGGATTATTTATGTGATAATATTAACAATCCCGACAAATTTGATTACAATAAAAGAGGGGGCTTAATATATGGCATAGACGGAAAAAAGGAATTTATTAATAATGGTATCGGACTTAAATTAAAGCCCAGCCTTTCCGTACTTTTAGGAATAGTACATAGTGGACATTTCTTCGGGAATTTTCATTTTGCAACTACTGGACCTCTATTATTATTAGATCCTAATTATGATAGTTCTGCTCAAAATCCTTATCCTAATGATTATAATCCATGGGCAGGGAAAGCAAATCCTTATCGTCGTACAGATGTCGGTGTTTGGATGAAGGATGTAATGGGATTATTAATTAATGATTTTAATTTTAATAATGTACAGCACGGTATTGTTTCATTTGACTCAAAATACAATGTGTTTAATTCTAACTTTACAAATGCTTACTTTGGAATAAAAATTAACAATATTAACTCAGGTGTAGATGCCAATCATAGAATTGCAGGATGCTTTTTTAATAATATACCGGGCTATGAGATGCCATCTCCTCCCTATCCTTCTGCTCCAAAGCAAGCTGCTATATATATTAGAGCTGGTAAGTATGACTATATTCATGACAATGTGTTTGGAGATTACTTAGCGAATCAAGAGCACAACTGGACAGGCATACGAACTTCTTCTGCTTCTTCATTTAATATTTCTGAAAATCTTTTTAGAAAATTTATAACAGGTATATCAAGCGGTAACTCAGGCAGTAACGGAGGATATATTGGAGCATGGACCTCAAGTTGGTCGGAAGACTGGGAAGGTAATGAGTTTACAAGTTGTAGAAGAAGCATAACAACCAGTGGTAATAATGAAAAACTAAAATTAAGATGTAACATCTGTGAAAATGATCCTTTGTTTCCTGATGAATATGATGTAAATTTTTACAACACAGGTATTTTAGGGAATCAGGGAGAGCCTACACCGGCAGGATATTATCCTACAATACAGAAAGAAAAATTACCTGCAGGCAATGAATTTTATCCCAAGGATAAACCTGAATTTAAAACGATACAGTCAATAAATGAATATACCTATTACAGACATTCCGGTCCGGAAGAAGTAATACCGGAGCCAGTTGGACCTATTAATGTAAATTATACAAATGCAGTTAATAAAATATCAAACCCAACTGCCTGTCCTCCTCCAAGCTATAATATTATTGATGACATAGAAGTTTTACCGGATTTAGAAATTTCTTCAAATCCTGGTTATATGAATTATCCATTTACAATTTTGGATAGTTTGCAATACAATATAGATAGTTTAAATACTGTTTTGGATTCAGTAACTGTAAATCTGGATAATGGCAAAACTGAGGAATTACTTCTTTTAATATACAGATATGGAGGAGATGAAACTATGGAAGATTCTCTAAGAAACAAACTTATAAACAATTCTCCTTTATCCGATACGGTTATTTATACATTCTTAACTCATGATACAATAACGTCAAATACATTGATAGACGTTATGATACCTAATCTTCCCGTATCAAAAGATTTAGAGGGCTTACTGTATGAAAGAATAATACAATTACCACCGGATACTGTTAATTACATGTTGAATTTACAGGCATACAATCCTTACTCAAATACTCCCGGTAAAATTATGCAGGAAATTAGTTTTATTGAAATAGATAGAGAATTATTTTTAAATTATCTTATATACAGGTTAACTGATACAATACATAATCGTAAGGAGGACGCTATATTATTACTTGAAAATGAAGGGACCGTAGCGACAGAAAAAACTCTTATCGCCACTTATATTTCAGATGGTGAATATTCTCTTGTAGCTTCTAAACTTGCGGCATTACCTACGGATAATATTAATACAGCAGACTTTGTAAATTTATATCAGATTATATTAAATCAATACGAAAATGAAAAGTCTTTTTATGAATTAGATAGCACCGAAATTAATATAATAAGAGATATAGCATACAGATGTCCTGACGGTCTTGCAGCTGCAAACGCTCAGTCAATTCTATGGTATTTGTTCAGAGAAGATGTGCCGGAATGTCAGTATGGACCATTAGGCACAATGGTTGAACAGGAACAGCATTATTATACAGGCAGATACGACCTTAAAGAAAAAGAACCGATTATTAAAGATAAAGTTCATACCATACTTGGCGACAGCTATCCTAATCCCGCAACAAATCATACGAATATACCGTATTATTTATCCGATGATGTAAGCGGTAAAATTGAGATACGCGATATACAAGGTAAAATAATAACAACACATAATGTATGTTGCGGATACAATGTACTTAGAATTGATACTAATGTAATGAATCCGGGTGTTTATTTGTATAGCCTGATAATTCAAGGCAAAAACCCGATAACAAAAAGATTTGTTATTGAAAATTAAATTTTGTATATTTGTAAATATAAAATTGAATTAAAATTGACCTGTCAGCGTCGCAAAGACCTGACAGTGTCAATTTTATTTAGTATAATTTATTATAGTACATGACAAAAATTTTTTTATTTGGTATTTTTGTAAAAAATAAAAGATTTCTCCACCCTGCCATAAATGGCTTGGGTGTCGAAATGACTTGGTGTTGGGGTGTGTTATGTCGGCGACGTCGGGCAAACCAGAATTTAGAGCATGGCGAAACGTCGCCGACACTAACCCCGTATCCTCGGTGTCATTTCGACCCCCTGACACAGGAAGGGGGAGAAATCTGTCAAATATTACTGACAAATGTGTAACGAGCTTAATTACAGTTAATTATATAATTTGCAATAAAGTTTTGTCATGTATTAATGTAATTTTTATATAAATATTTAAACAAACAATAAACTAACAACATTAAATTTTTAAAAGAAAAAAATATGATTTTAAACCCAAATAACAAAACCAAACACAAATTATCAATTATCAATTGTCAACTGTCAATTCGTATTATACCATTCCTTTTATTATTTTTCTTTTCAAACCAAACTTCTTCGCAATTCTGGCATACTTATTTTGGTGATAGCTTATCTCCCGATTCCGACTGGGTTGCCCACATAAAAGATATCTATGTTGAGGATAGTTCTTTTTATATTACAGGGAAGTTTCTTTATGCGGGAGATTTGCCTGTATATCATTTGGCAAAGTGGCATAATTATAAATGGTATAATCTTGGTTTAACATATTCGTGGAATGATACGGAATGCCTTGTAAAATATAATGGCAATTTATATGTGGGGGGATCAAAGTCATGGAAACCAAATAATATGGATAATATGTCAAATCTAGCATACTGGGACGGTGAAGAATGGAATAATGTATGTCCGGATGGAGAGTCAGTTGGAGGGCAATTTTATGAACTAAAAGTTTTAAATGATACTTTATTTGCAGGTGGGCAATTTAATGTGGTTTGTGGTGTTGGTGGATACGGTGTAAAAGCTTTTAATGGTACGGAATGGATACATATTGGTAATCCAAGTATTAATGCAGGAATGACATTTGGGATGTATAATAATGAACTTTTACTTGGTACACGCTTTACTGGATTATATAAACGTAAAGGAACATCTACATGGGAAAGTTTTCCGGGAGGACCCGATGGCGTTGTAAATGAAATGGCTGTTGATACATTTAATAATTTTTTGTATGTTGGAGGTGGTTTTTATTATGTTGCGGATACTTTGTTATCGGTTTGTATTGCAATGTGGGATGGATTTCAATGGCATTCGCTTGATAATGGAGTAGGTGGTGAAGTTTCTTTAAAAGCTATGGAAATATATAGAGGAGACCTTTATATAGGAGGATTTTTTATATATACTTTAAATGGATTGAA
>SLSH01000073.1 GCA_007130555.1 Bacteroidales bacterium | reverse complement strand
GTTTATAAAAATTTAATGTAAATTATTCAGTAAGTTGTTATGAATACAGGGTTACCGAAAAAGATTTTTGATTTATTACAGAGGTTTTTGGGTTTTTGATACTTTGTCAGTACGCTTTTGGGCTAAGCCTTGCCGTTAGCAAACGGGCGTTTTTTGTAAAAATGGGATCACTTTTATTAAAAAGGATAAAGAGGATTGCATGGTTTTAACAATTTACAAAACATCTCAAACTATACATTAGTTTAAAATTTCTTTTAGACGTTTATATGCTTGTAATCCATCATAATCATAGGGAAAAAATTTCTCATTAGCCCTTGTTTTAAATTGAATGTCAATGTCCCATAGACCACCTATGTCAGTCCAAAAGAGGATTCTTGATTTGGTTAAAACTATTTTGTAAACTATATTGTGATACCAATAAATTAAATAATCCCCGTAGTCATTCGTACCTTTATCAACTAATAATAAAAAGTCTACCCCCTTAGTGAAAATGTTCTTTCTTATTAATCCACTGGGACTGTTTAGATACTCATAAATTGAATTTATTAAGGTATCTCTAATTATTAAACTACTGTCATTTATCACGAATATTTCATAATGAAAAGTTCCCTTAAAATATCCATATTGTCCAGTTTCTGTAAATCTTGTTGGCTTCATCGCTTTACATTTGACATAGTACTTTTTTGATTTGTATTTATTGCCCAAAATCAATGTACTGTCATAATCAATAAACTCTATTTTCTTTGCATTAGTGATATTTAATCCTGATATCTCGACGTTATTAAGATTTTCCATTACATTTCTATTAGAACTTTGAGCAGTAGTAAGTAATGGTACTATTAAACCTAAAACAAGTATGGTACTTTTCATTTCAAATATTTTATCGATATCATTTGGATTTTCGCCTTTTTGCTAACTTCTTTATAGACGAAACACTATCTCGCCAAACCGTATAAATGTTGTTGTATCAACGCTATAAATGTTTCGTTTTATTTTCTATTTACTACAAAAATAAAAAATTACCTCCACAAAAGAAATAAATGATTTAAAAAGTTTTTGATGTAAAAAACTTTTTAAATCACTTATTTCCTTGAACCAGATACCAATCTACCCACGAATCTAATTGACTTACAGAATTTGGGCGTAGCAAAATCTCTCGTTTACTATTAAGTAAATAAATGGTTGGCGTAGCAAATACATGATATTCTTTCACCACTGGACTTTCCCATTTTCCGTAATCGCATAAGCTGATAAAAGGAAAAACTCCCGCAAAACTTTTAAATATTTTCTCGTTTTCATCTAACGAAACAAAAACCACTTCTACATCGTATTTTTTCCATTTTTTATAAAAGCCTGCAATTTGCGAAAGTTCCTGTGGGCATTGCGGACACCAGCTTGAACCAAAAATAACTACAGTGTAATTACTTTCTAAATCAGAAAGTTTTTTTGGTATTTTTACAGCTTCGTAGCCGGGAGCAAATACTTCTTTATTAAATTCAAAATCAGGTGCTATATTGCCTTTTTTCATGGCACGGTAGCTTTCCAATTGTGCTGCAAAGTCATTGTTAATGGTGCACGATTTTTCATTTAATAATTTCAATGCAAGATATTCCGATGCTTTGAACAGGCTGCGTTTTTCCAATAATTTGAATAAGTATTCGCTTATCTCATTCAATTTTTGCTCGTCCGACAAAAGATTTTCAACCAAAATGTCTATGGATTTATTCATTTCGATATATACCGAATCTAATGAACGCCCACTATTCTCTATTAACCAAAAATGACTTTCTATTACATCACGTAACAAACCACTTTTATAAAGCCGGTTATCTGTGTAATCCATATTTCTGAATGAAGCTATAGCCGCCGGAATTTCTTCTGTACGGTATTGGGCAATGGTGGAAACTGAACTCACTAATTTACGAACCGGTAAATACCAACTTACATAGGTTTCAGGGGCTAAACTTGCCAAAAACAAACTATCTTCGGCTTTTATTCGTTGCTTTTCTTTTACTATTGCTTGTTTGGGAACTTCCTGCACTGCAAAAAGGGTATCTTTTTTGTATATTTTTTCTAAATAATCCCATGCACTTAATGCCTGCTCTCTGCGTGGATGCTCGGAGGCGTATTGCTCAAAAAGTTGATTTTCTTTTCCTTCTATAATCCCAATTGTTTCGGGCATGACAAAAGTTTCTCCTTTTAATTTTATCGTTTCTCCGCTAAGGACAATGAAAAACGGCTTATTATCTTGAGCTGATAAGTAGCCTATTCCATAATCTTTTTTACTGTAAGAAAGATTAAAAACGCCTTTTTCATTGGTTTTTACGCTGTCAATGGCATAGGTATCAAAACCGCTAAAACCAACAAGTTTGATTTGCTGATTGGCTATACCTGAAAAAGTGCCTGTAATTGTATGTTGTGAATGTGCAAAAGCACAAACGAGCAATAAAATAATAATATTAAATATCTTTCTCATAATAAACATTGTTTTATCGGTACTGCATTGTATTTTTTCTGCTATTGTCATTTTTTTTCAAAAAAATTCGACCGCCTTGCGTTATTCAACTTACCTGACCGGGTTTATTATCATTATTTTTTTTCCATCCTTTATTTACAATTGTAGATATTGCAGAATCTCCGGTAATATTTACGCAGGTACGCAGCATATCTAATGGTCTGTCAACGGCAAAAATAAGAGCCAATCCTTCGGGAGGGATATTTACCGATGACAAAACAACCAAAAGCATTATCATTCCTGCTCCGGGTACGGCTGCCGAGCCAATTGAAGCCAATGTGGCGGTTAAAACAATTGTAAGCATTTCGCCGAAACTTAAATCTATTCCAAAAACCTGTGCTATAAAAACTGCGGCAACAGCCTGATAAAGACTGGTTCCGTCCATATTTATCGTTGCTCCTATAGGAACAACAAAACTGCTGACTTCTTCGCTTACTCCAAGATTTTCTTCAACACATTTTTTTGTAACGGGCAATGTTGCAGCACTTGAACTCGTACTGAATGCAACCAATTGTGCAGGAAAAATGCCCTTTAAAAAATTAAAATATGATTTATGTGTAATTAAGCTGACAACTATCGGATATACTAACAATATCATTATTAATATTCCTATTATTACAACAAGACCGTACATACCCAGAGCCGAAAAAAGCGATAATGAATCGGCAGGATTATCTCCCGCCACATCAACAATTACCGATGCAATCAATGCAAATACTCCTATGGGTGCAAAATTCATGATAATTGCAATAATTTTCAAGACAATTTCATTCAGAGAACCGACCAAATCTTTTACGGGCTGTGTCCTTTTTTCGGGTAAAAGAATAATTGCAATACCAAAAAGCAATGCAAAAAATATTGACTGCAACATTAAAGAGTTTTTCGAAACAGAATAAAAGATATTCTCAGGTACCATATCTACAATAAATTGTAAAGGACCTTTTGATTCTAAACTCTCGGCATCGGCTTTTCTACTTCCTACGGATTCCGAATACTTCTCGAAAAGTATTTGTTGCTGTTCTTCGGGAAAAAAGTTCCCCGGTTTTATCAGATTTACAAGTACCAATCCTATACTTATTGCAATAACTGTTGATACAATATATAAAGAAATCGTTTTTAATCCCATTTTTGATAAACGGGAAGTATCTTTTAAATCCGATACTCCTTTTGTCAGACTAACCAAAATCAAAGGAATTGCAATAAGCGTAAGTAATCTGATAAAAATTTCGCCGAAAGGACTTATCCAGTTATTTGTAAAATTTATCCATTCCAGATTTATTGCCATCAATCCGAAAACAACTCCGAATAGCATCCCTATGAGGATTTTTGCATATAGCGGGTATTTTGAAAGTCTGTAAATCATTTTACTATTATCAAATGTTCTTTTCTCAGTAAATCATTAATTTCCTTAACGGGATTAAATGTAATCAGAGGTACTTCCACAAAAACACTAAGCCATTCTGCCATTGCACCGTTCCATAACCCCGGATGTTCCAGCACTCTGATTGTTTTTCCCATATAAGTTTTTTCTGCCACAAAACTAGCATTTTTATCAACAAAATTATTCAAATCAAAATATTCTCCCTCAGGATTTTTCATATAACAAACCATATCAACGGGATTAAAATGTGTTGATTTTTTTAAGTATTCCTGCTGTTTTGAGTCATTCAAATCTATCTGTGCTTTTTCTACTATCTGGAGACTTTCGGTACCGTCATTCTTTTTTACCCAAAACGGTCCGCCTCCGGGTTCTCCCGTATTTTTTACCATACCGCAAATTCTTACGGGTTTATTTAAGGCTTTTTTCAGTATTTTATTTTTTTCTTTTGTTCCCGATTTCTTAAAATTAAAATTCAAACCGAAAGTATCCGACAAGAACCTCTCAACTTCATTAACTGCGGAACTATCCGCATCATC
>SLSH01000211.1 GCA_007130555.1 Bacteroidales bacterium | reverse complement strand
TTCCTAAAAAGAAGATTAAAAATTTGATTTTTATGATATATTATCATAGTGCAAAAATTAAAAAATTTGATAATCTTGAAAAGAATAACACCAATAAACCAGAAAAAATAAAATTCTTTATAAAAATCTCTCTGCATCTTTTTTTTAAATTTAGAATCAGAAGTTTAAGAAGATTTATTACTTATTTTATTCTGTATCATCTGCCCGTAACAAACAAAGCTCATTTGGATATTTAACAATATGTATTAAAATTCGCATAAAGATTAAAAAATTTATACCTTTGCTTTGTTAAAAATTATGATTTAATTATGAAAAAAGTATATGTAGGGATGAGTGCGGATTTAATTCATCCCGGACACTTGAATATTATAAAAGAAGCATCAAAACTTGGAAATGTCATAATAGGATTATTAACGGATGAAGCTATTTCAACTTATAAAAGATTGCCTTATATGACTTATGAACAGAGGAAACTTGTTGTTGAAAGTTTAAAAGGGGTATCTGAAGTAGTTCCGCAGACGACTCTTGATTATGAAAGCAATTTAAGAAAATATAAGCCTGATTTTGTTGTTCATGGAGACGATTGGAAAGAAGGAGTACAAAAAAAGACCAGACAAAAAGTAATAAACACCCTTACAGAATGGGGAGGGAAACTTGTTGAGGTACCTTATACAAAAGGGATTTCCTCTACTGCAATAAACAAAAACATTAAAGAAATAGGAACGACTCCTGAAATAAGACTAAAAAGATTAAAAAGGCTGATAGAAGTAAAACCAATTGTACGTATTCTCGAGTCGCATAGTGGTCTTACCGGATTAATTTGTGAAAATCTGACAGTAAATATAAATGGTAAAAATGAAGAATTTGACGGAATGTGGTCATCTAGTTTAACCGATTCTACTTCAAAAGGAAAACCCGACATAGAAGCTGTTGATATTACCACAAGACTTCACAGTATTAACGATATGCTTGAATGTACTACTAAACCTATAATTTATGACGGAGATACGGGAGGTAAACCCGAACATCTTGCATTTACCGTCAGAACTCTTGAAAGATTAGGAATTTCTGCAATTATTATTGAAGATAAAATCGGATTAAAAAGAAATTCTCTTTTAGAAAAAGACGAGATACAACATCAAGACAGCATTGAAGATTTTTCTTTTAAAATAAATACAGCTAAAAAAGCACAAATTACACGAGATTTTATGATTATTGCCAGAATAGAAAGTCTGATATGCGGGAAAAATGTTGACGATGCCATTGAAAGAGCAAAAAAATATATTGAAGCAGGTGCTGATGGGATTATGATTCACAGTAAAAAGAAATCGGAGAACGAAATTAAAGATTTTTGTTTAAGATTCAGGAAAATTGATTCAACTACTCCGCTGGTAATCGTGCCGTCAACATATAATCATATCCCCGAAGAAACATTTGCGGAATGGGGTGCAAATATTGTTATTTATGCAAACCACATGTTAAGAGCATCCTATCCTGCAATGCTAAATGTTGCCAAGTCTATATTAACAAACAAAAGATCTTTGGAAGCAAATGATATGTGCATGTCAATTAATGAAATTTTAACTTTAATTCCCGGAACAAATCAATGATAAATGTTAAAGAATTTTATAAATGCCTAATTGACAATGATGTTGATTTTTTTGCAGGAGTTCCCGATTCTTTGCTTAAAGATATATGTGCATTTATTACCGAAAATACTCCCGAAAATAAACATATTATTACCGCAAACGAAGGAGGAGCTGTTGCTTTGGGAGTTGGCTATCATATTGCAACAGGCAAAATTCCTCTTATTTATATGCAAAATTCGGGACTTGGAAATGCAATAAATCCGCTTTTATCTCTTGCAGATAAAGATGTATATTCAGTACCGTTGCTTCTGATGATAGGATGGAGAGGAGAACCCGGGGTCAAAGACGAACCTCAGCATAAAAAACAGGGAAGGATACTTCTTAATATGTTGGATACAATGGAAATTCCTTATTATTTAATTGACAGTAATACGAATATAAAAAGTATTATAGACGAAGCAACCGAAAAATGTAAAACAAAATCATGTCCGATAGCACTTGTTATTAAAAAAAATACTTTTTTAGAATATAAATATAGCTGTAAAAATCATATAGATGATAAAATATTGCCGACAAGAGAAGAGGCTCTTGAAGAAGTAATAAAAAGTATTCCTAAAAAATCCGTAATTATATCTACAACAGGGATGTTATCAAGAGAACTTTTTGAATTGAGAGAAAAATATAAAACATCTCATAAATCGGATTTTTTAACAGTCGGGTCAATGGGGCATGCATCAAAAATTGCACTTGGAATTGCCATAGCAAAACCCGAAAAACAAGTTTTTTGCCTTGATGGAGACGGCTCAATAATAATGCAGATGGGAAATTATGCAATTGCAGGAGATGTCGCTCCGAAAAATTTAAAATATATTCTTTTTAATAACGCAGCACATGACTCTGTGGGCGGACAGCCTACAATTGCAAAAAAAATTGATTTTCAAAAAACAATTCAATCGTTTAATATTAAATATCTCGGTAAATTATCAGATATTAAAAATATATCCGAAACTGTAAAACTGGCTTCATCTTTAGCCGAAACCTGTTTTATTGAAATTTTAATTAAAAAAGGACATCGGAAAAATCTTGGTCGTCCTACAATCTGTCCGCAAGAAAATATAAAACAATTAAAAAAATATTTAAAAGAATAATGCAAAATACAATCATACATCCCGATGCAATCTTAGAAATTGAATCCATCATCAAAAAATATGCTGCGGATAATATTTTTTTAATAACAGGAAAAGACTCTTACAAAAATTCCGGTGCAAAAAACAAAATAAAGGACAGCCTTAAAGGACGGAAAATTACACATTTTTGGGATTTTAAAACAAACCCTGAAATAAATGATTTACAAAAAGGTATTTCGGTTTTTAATAAGTCAAAATGCGAAATAATTATTTCTGTCGGCGGAGGTAGTGTTATAGACATGGCAAAACTTATAAATTATTTTTATAATTTTAAAAATTTTGCTCAAATAAGTAATTTTGATAATATTGTGAATTCTGCTTTCAGTCCAAAACAACATATTTGCATACCGACTACTGCAGGGAGCGGAAGTGAGGCAACTCAATTTGCGGTAATGTATATTACGGAAAAAAAATATTCAATAGAAAACCCCGGATTATTGCCTGCTCATGTTTTAATAGACCCTCTGCTTCATATAAGTCAAACTGATTATCAAAAAGCAGTATCAGGATTAGATGCACTTACACAGTCTATTGAATCAATCTGGAGCAATAAATCAAATAATGAATCCAAAAAATTTGCACTTAAAAGTCTTAAAATATTATGGAATAATTTACGGGAATTAATAAAAAAGGGAGATATTGCAACTCATTCGAAAATTGCGGAAGCGGCAAATCTTGCCGGTAAAGCAATAAATATTTCTAAAACTACAGCCTGTCATGCAATATCATATGGGTTAACATCAAAATATAAAATCCCTCACGGACATGCAGTTGCGATTACATTGCCTTATTTTTTAGAGTATAATTATGACATTAATGAAAAAAACTGTAATGATAAAAGAGGTGTTGAATATGTAATAAACACAATGAAAAGCATATACGACATTATTGGTGCATCGTCTCCGCAAAATGCAAAAGATATAATGATAAATTTTATTAAAGACCTTAATATCATCACAAAAGAAAAAATAAATATTGAACTTGTAATTTCCTGTATTGATAAAAACAGACTTGCAAATAATCCTAAAAAAATGCTTGATAAAAACATCAGAGCAATATTATATGAATTAAAGAAATCTAAATTATGCAATTAAATTTTACATGACTGAAAAATATCCAAAAAATAAAACATTAATAACTGTTCAGAATGTACTGCTTGATCTTCTTATTATATTTGACGAAATTTGTTGCAAACATCAAATCAGATATTGGTTAGATTCAGGCTCATTGCTAGGAGCATACAGACATAAAGGATTTATTCCATGGGATGATGATATTGATGTATGTGTATTGGCAGAAGATTATAAAAAAGTAATCTCTTTATTGACGGATTTTTGTAAAAATAATAATAAGCATATTTTATATTTTGCCGATATGAAATTCTCTTATTTTTATGATTATTTTTCAGATATAAGCTACTTTTATAATGGAGTTTTTCCGTTAAGAATAGATTTAATACCTGTAAAAATAATAGAAAATTCTCCCGAAGCAATTACTATTGATAAAAGCCTTCTTGAAATTGTTAAGCTGTATGTTGTAGGAAAAGAACCCGATAAAAATAAAATTTTAGATATTCATAAAAAATATTTACCGACAGGAATTAATTTAATAGAAGAAAGGAGTATTTTTTTTGATTTTTATGAAAATTATATACTTACCAAT
>SLSH01000294.1 GCA_007130555.1 Bacteroidales bacterium | reverse complement strand
TAAATATATATATTTTTTATATACTTTCTTAATTAAAAATAGAATAAACTTATTTTAATATCGTTGGGTTTATATATAAAAAATTATTTTATAAATTAAAAAATTATTATTATGTCAAAAATGAAAAAATTAACAAGTTTAGTGGTATTTATTTTAATTTGTGGGTCTATTGCACTTGCTCAAACCGAGAGAGAAATGCAACAACAAATGCAGAGACAGCAGATGCAGCAACAAACAGATGTGTCCGATGACGAGTTAAAACAATTTGCAGGTGTATATCAGCGTATGCAGGTAATTAATCAGCAATCTCAACAAAAGATGATTAAAACAGTAGAACAAAACGGATTAACTGTTGATCGTTTTAATGAATTACAACAAGCTGTGCAAAACCCGGAACAAGAAGCCTCTGCATCTCCGGAAGAAACAGAAAAAATGGAAAAAACCAGACAGGAATTAGGTGCAATACAAACAGAATCTCAGCAAAAAATGCAGGAAGTAATAGAAGAGGAAGGATTAAGTCAGGAAAGATATCAGGAAATTTCTGTAGCTATACAAACAAATCCCGAAGTTGAACAAAGACTAATAAAACATATGGAACCTGCCAGATAGTAGTTTTGTGTAGTCCCCCGCTGTCACAAGATGCAATCTTGCGACAGCGGGTGCAATTTTGCGACAGTGGGGGGGCAAAATGAGTTTTTTTAATCGGACAAGTCAGGAGTCAAATTCTTAAAAATCACTCAAACTATATCTGTAACTAAATTGTATAATATGTGCCGTTAAAGCATTATTACTATTAAATTCTTTGTCATAAACATAATCAACGCCAAACCTGTGATTTTCGATAGCACGAATTTGCACACCGGTTATAATTCTGATTTTTCTTAATTCAAAAGAATTGTAAGATATAGGAAAATAAGTCTCAGCACTTGCATGAACGCGAAAAGGAGATTTGCGGAAATTATATAATGCCCTAAATCTCTCTCTGTGTAGTACTCTTTGCTCAAACCACCCGGGAACGTATGTTTCACTATCATTTGAAACTCTTAACCTGACATTAAACCTCCACCTTTTATATCTCGACGTATAATAAAAACTTGAAGTCCAACGACTTTTTGAGTAAACAAGTTCTGTAAACGGATAATAATAATTCATACGATATGATGCCGATATGGAAAAAATTCTGTTTATATCGTAACCAAGTCCCAAATCTGTTTGATTTCTGCCGTAGATTGATGCATTTTCGTAAAATCTTTTTTCATTTTCTAAAGAGATACTGAATTTATTTTTTATCGGAGCTCTTGCTTCCAATCCTATCCATAATTGAAAATCCTGCTCCTGTGTATAAATATTGTTAATTATTATCAGGAGAAAAAATAAAAAAATCAGTCTAATACTCATAATTAATCTATAATTACAATATCCTCAGCTTCAATAATTTGATTGTTTTTGGTAATTTCGACACTAACTTTTACGGGAATAATTCCCGAAAGAGAGATATCTGCAGTATCTTCCGAATATGCATATATGGTATATTCTCCTTTTCGTAAATAAGAAAATCTGTAAGTTCCGTCATAATTTGTCCGGACATCATTCGAGTGGGTAATGTCATTACCATAAATTATATATACTCTTTCTTCCTGGGCGTCATATTCAAGTCCCGATTTGATTTCTTTTACCCTTACTTTTCCCGTTATTATGGATGTTCCTCCTTCGCCTTCGGGCTTCTCGCATGCAGAAAATACTCCTAAAAATAACCCCGCAAATATTAAAATTATTGAACTCCTAAAAATCTTTGGTTTCATAAAAAATCTTTGTATTTAATTTATAATTAATTTTTTAACATTATTTTCATTTATCCGCACAAAATACATCCCCTTTTCAAACCGGCTGAGATTTATCAAATCTGTATTTTTTGTTTCATAAACCAACTGCCCTGAAATATTATATATTTTTACATCTGCTGTTTTAGTTAAATATACAATATCCGTTGCAGGATTAGGATATATGGCTATATCGTCATCAAGATTGTTATGGTCTTTAACATAACTTAAAACGTTTGATGCTCCCGGTGTGGGTTTTTCGAAATATATCCAATTATCATTTCCATCAGGATATCTTCCGTAAGAAACATCGGTTATCTGTGGTCCAAAACTGATTGAATCAATAGCCGTAATTCCGTCGGGAGCTATAAGAGCAATGTATTCTCCTCCTGCAGACAGTTTGAAAGATAAATGCAGACATCCCTGTTCGGTTTGATTATCTGCCCATAACAATAAAAATCCTCCGGGAGGAATTTTTGTGTTTTCGCAACCTGTTACAATTTTATGTTTCTGAGGGTTTGAAAAATTATCGGTCATAAAATAACCCGCCAAATCAACAGTATCGTTGCTTGAATTATAGATTTCTATCCAGTCGTCAAATTCACCGAATTCATCTGCTACGATAGAATTATTAGAAGCCATAAATTCGTTTATAAATAAAAATTGTCCGTCATAATCGGGGTCAATTTCAAATAATGCAGTTAAAGCAGTATCATTGCTTAAAGTAATAAAAATCAATTCATCTGTAATTTCTGTTCCTTCCCATTTTATAAACTTATATCCCGGATATGCAATTGCTCTCACCGGAATTTGTACATCATTAAAATATTTTCCAACCCACGGGTAAACATTAGGACTTACTCCTTTTGTATTTTTATCAATCACAATTGTGCTCATTTTAATTTTTCCGTGTTCTTTGTCCGAAACATTAAGAGTTACATCTGAAATTCCTGACAAATCCCACCTCTCTATAATATGCTGGTGCATAAATTGAGGTCGTAAATTTGCAAAATGCCTCATTACATCAATATTATTATACCACTTTTGAATAGGGTATGAATAATGCCACCTTTCAATATGCTCGGGCATGGATGATTCGTAAATATTTTGTAAAGAATCAATTACTTTATTAACTCTATTTGGCTTAAAACTCGTATTTATATGGTCAGCAGTTCTATTAATATAGTCTGTTTTAAACTTTTCATTATTCAATAAATTTCTGAATAATACAGTTGACCATTCTGTGTCGAATTCAGGAAAATGTTCATTTACAAGAGAAGTTGCATGCTCCAAAGTATTATGAGTCGGAGCTTCAAGTCCGTCTATCAGTCCGAAACCGAAGTCGGTATCAAAAAGCAACCACCTCCATCTGCCGTCTTTGCCAACAGAAACATTAGGATTATAATCGGGAATATTAGTTCTCCAGTACTTAATATTATTCCAGGGCCAATCGGTATTACGGGCATAAATCTGTATTGCATTATAATCTAGAAAATTATCAACATCCATTAATTTAGAGATAAAATCATAATGAATGGTATCTTCAAGGTCGTTGTCTTCAACATAATCCAACAATCCTTTGTAATGCAGTTCATCGCCGGGGTTACCATGGTTGATATGAGAATTGCTTGCTAATATTGCAACATTGTCTTCATCAATATTATAATGCGATTTTAAATAATATCTGTCTTGTCTTTCCCGAATATTATGAAATCCCCAAAATTCACCGTTTATGAATACTATAGAAGGCTGAAAAGCCATTAAGTCAATTTGTGTGTGATTAACTAAAGTGTGAACAAGACCGTCTCTGAAAAAGGTAACTTCGCAATCATTTCCCGAATTACGTAATATAAGCCTCTTAAATTCTGTGAGACTTTGTTGCGAAAGATTTCTTTTTAATTCAGGAAAAACAGGATAATTAATATAATCACTTTCATAAGCTTTTCTGCTGTAAAGTCTTAAAGATTTATGTCTCCACATACGCGATGCTCCACCGTGAATTCTTAATCCCATATTTTGCGAAAAACCCAATGTAGAAGCGCTATTTTCAAAAAATTCTACATGTACATTTCTTTCCCATGCGGCTCCTCTGTTAAAATAATTGGCAGGATTCCATAAAAATGAAGTGTCATTAGGATTTTCATTTTGCCATTTTTCATAAGTTGCCCCCATTATATAAACCCCTTTGTTATGGTCAAAAAGATTATCATTATCCGTAACCAAAGATATTACAGGCAAATCGTATCTGTTATGTATATTATCATCAATAAAGTAAGTATGCGTAACTGTATTCAGAGAAATCTGTCCCGGCAAAAATGCCCTTGCTCTTACGGGAGTTGCTTTAAATATTTCATTTTCAAGCTCTTTCCAGAAAAAGTCGTGGGTGGTTTGAATATTTGAAATGATATTTTCATCTCCTTCCCTCGATTTTATTAATATCGGGCTTTCGTAAATATTAGAAGCAAGTGTCGGCTCGGAACCGTCAAGAGTATAATAAATTACTGCATTGGGGTCTGAACATGACAAACTTAAAAACAGCGAATCGGTATAAAATCCTCCCGGTGCGGAAAAGTCAGGAACAATATCGGAAAAACCATAAAAAGGCGTACTGACATTAGGCTTATTTGGTGT
>SLSH01000057.1 GCA_007130555.1 Bacteroidales bacterium | reverse complement strand
TAACTATAAATATTTTGAAAAATTATTTTTGGGTAATATTTTTATTATTAAATTCGCAAACTTATATATATAAGTTTTTGTTTTATGGTAAATGCAGAAAATAAGATATTTACATCCGTTCAGGTTAAAAATATTGATGAATATACGATAAAAAAAGAGCCGATAGCTTCAATTGATTTAATGGAAAGAGCCGCAAAGTCAATATTTAACTATTTTAATGAAGTTTCTGATATTAAAAAAGAAAGTTTCACTTTTTTTATCGGTTCCGGCAATAACGGAGGAGACGGGCTTGCATTGGCAAGGATGTTGCTGAAGAAAAAATCAAAAGTAAAGGTATATATTTTAAGCCCCGTTGATAAATTAAGTGAAGATTGTAAAATTAATTATAATCGTTTAAAAGAAACTGAAAAAAATAAAATATCATTTTTATCCGGTAATGATAGTTTTCCCGAAATTAATAAAAATGATATTATTATTGATGCAATTTTCGGTTCGGGATTAAAGCGTCCTGTCAAAGGTTTTTTGGCAAAAATTACAGATAAAATAAATGAATTGGATAATACAAAAATTTCAATAGATATCCCCTCGGGTTTAATGGGAGAAGATAATGCTAAAAATACGGGAGCCATAATACGGGCTGACATTACATTAACTCTTCAATTTCCGTTTTTATCAATGTTTTTTTCCGAAAACAGTATTTATGTAGGCAGTTGGGAAGTAATTCCCATAGGGCTTCATCGTAAGGCAATAGAAGAGACGGATACGGATTTTTATCTGATAACCGAGGATATGATGAGAAATTATTATAAACCCAGAAAACGATTTGACCATAAAGGAAATTTCGGTCATGCTCTTTTGGTTGCAGGTAGTTATGGCAAAGCAGGAGCATCCGTACTGGCAACAAAATCGTGCTTAAGGACAGGAGTAGGATTGATAACAACTCATGTTCCGGCGTTGGTTTATGATGTTTTACAAACAACAGTTCCCGAAGCAATGGCAAGTATTGATAATTCCAAAAAAATATTTACGGGAATTGAAAATATCGAAGAATTTGATGCAATAGGAATAGGACCGGGGGTAGGAACGGATTTGCAAACAGAAATAGCCCTGATAGAATTGTTAAAAAGAAAACCTTCCAAACTGGTTATTGACGCTGACGGTCTTAATATTCTCTCAAAAACAGAACGATTTTTGGAACTTTTACCCGAAAAAACTATTTTAACCCCTCATCCGAAAGAATTTGAAAGACTTTTCGGAAAGTTTGACAATACCTACCAAAAAATAGTTAAAATGAAAAAAGTTTCTCAAAAGAACAAAATTATAATCATATATAAAGCGGGCAATACAATAATTTCTTTACCGGACGGAAAAGTGTTTTTTAATCAATACGGAAATCCGGGAATGGCTACAGCAGGTAGCGGAGATGTTCTTACGGGTATGATACTGGCATTGTTATCTCAAAATTATTCCCCCGAAACAGCATCTTTGTTGGGAGTATTTCTTCACTCCATTGCAGGAGACTTCGCTAAAGAAATATGCGGCAACGAAGCTCTTATTGCTACCGATATAATTGAGAATATTGCAGGTGCTTTTTCTTATATAACATCAGAAATTTTTTAATTTTTTTTGTATCTATATTATTTTTTTTATCTTTGCCTGCCACATAGATTTATTTTATTATTGAATACATGATTTAATTATAATTAACTTATTTATTAACTTAAAATTATTAAAAAATGAAACAAAAAAAAATAAAATTGGTCGCATTATTCTTGTTTGGGCTAATTGTTACGGGAATAAATGCACAGGAAACAATCACTGCTTCGGGAGGAGAAGCCACAGGTGACGGTTCTGCCAGCTATACGGTAGGACAAGTTTTTTATCAAACTCACACAGGGGATGACGGCTCCGTAGCTGAAGGAGTACAACAACCTTACGAAATTTCGGTTGTGGTATCAATTGAAGAAGCTGCAGGAATTAATCTTAGTTTATCGGCTTATCCTAATCCGACTAAAGATTTTCTTACTTTAGAGATTAATGATTATGATAGCGAAAAATTGTCATATAAAATTTATGACATTAACGGAAAACTCATAGACAACAGAATTATTACGGAAAATCAGACAAGCATTGATATGAGTAATTTTGTGTCAGCAGTTTATTTCTTAAGTGTAATTGATAATAATAAAGAGATTAAGAATTTTAAAATTATTAAGAATTAAAAATTTAAAGCAATGAAAAAAAACTTATTTTTAATTTTAGCAACAGTTTTAATAACTGTAAGTGGTGTATTTGCTCAGGCACCCGAAACGATGAGCTATCAGGCGGTTGTTCGTAATGCTAGTAATGAATTAGCTACAAATCATCCCATAGGTATGCAGATAAGTATATTGGATGGTACTGAAACGGCTGTATTTGTTGAGAGACATTACCCGACTACAAATGCCAATGGATTAGTTACTATAGAAATTGGTACAGGTACAGTAATAGAAGGCAATTTCACAGGGATAGAATGGAAAAATGACACATATTTTGTAAAAACAGAAATTGATTTAAACGGAGGTGCAAATTATACAATTGAAGGTATCAGCCAATTGTTAAGCGTTCCTTATGCTTTACATGCAAAAACTGCAGAAACGCTTTCCGGTGATGAACAAGACCCTGTATTTACGGCTTGGGATAAAGATTATGAAGATTTAACCAACAAACCCGATTTGTCTGTTTTTATTGAAACAGAAACCGATCCTGTTTTTAATTCATCTGTAGCAGCAGAGATAGAAGCATCAGATATTTTAAATTGGAATAATAAACTGGACAATATTGAGGGAAGCACAGAGGGAGATATGCTTTATTGGAGCGGAGAAGAATGGATAGAAGTATCTGCAGGAGATGACTATCAAGTGTTAACTTTCTGCAATGGAGTGCCTACTTGGACTTCAAATGGAGCATGCCCTCATCTTGCAATAGGAGATAATTTTGGTGGTGGAGTTGTCGCGTATATTTTTCAATCAGGAGACCCAGACTATGTACAAGGCGAAGTACATGGAATTATAGCTGCTCCAAATGATCAAAGCAGTGGGATACCATGGGGATGTCACGGCACAGGTATTACAGGTACTTCAGATAATCTAGGTACAGGTCCATCAAATACATTAGCGATAGTTATAGGATGTGATGATAATAATACTGCGGCAAAATTATGTAGTAATTTAGTTTTGAACGGATATAGTGATTGGTTTTTGCCCAGTAGAGACGAACTTCAAAAACTCTTTCAAAATAAAGAAGTTATCGGAGGATTTCAAAATGTAAGTTATTGGAGTTCTACTCAAAGTAGTACTACTTTTGCTAAAGTAGTTAATTTTGAGGCAGGAGATAACTTAACTTCTTCAAAAAGCATTGATGTTAGAGTTCGAGCTATAAGATATTTTTAAATAGCTTATTTAGTTAATTTTATTTTAAAATCGGGTAAGATTTATGTTTCTTATCCGATTTTTATTACCCCAATACGTAATGTAAATCTAATTTTAGTTAATTACAATGTCCTGTTTCAGAATAATAGTAGCCCCATAAAAATTCTTTGTGTGGAGAAATCTATTGTCCTTTACAAAATCTACCGGAGAATAAAAGTTTTGTCATGTACTAATACCAAACTTATCATTTCAGAGTTTTTTTAGAAAAATACTGCTGAAACAATATCCCCGTGATAATAAATATCAGACCTATAAATGTTGAAGTTTTAATACTTTCGCCTATTATTATATTAATGAATATCAATGATAAAAACGGAGCAATATAAATCAGGTTAGAAACTTTTGCGGTTGTTTTCGATAACTTCAGTGCTTTTAACCAAAAAACAAATGTTATTCCCATTTCGAAAAGTCCTATGTAAACAGCACCAAATAAACCGTTTAAATCGGGGAGTTTTATTTTCCCCGTTATCAAAATCGCAATAAAAGTATAAATAAGTCCGAAACAAAAATTCAAAAACATTTTACTTACTTCTTCTCTTTTGTCTTTAACATTCAGTATCCAGAACAATGCCCATACTACTGTGGATATTAATGCCAAAATAACTCCGTAAGTATTTGTAAATTTAAAGCCTAATAAATCTCCTCCTGTAGCAATAATATAAGTTCCGAAAAAACTTATTAATACCGCAATAATGCTGATTATTCCTATTCTTTGTTTTAACATTGGAATTGACAATAAAACCAATATCAGGGGCCACAAATAATTTAAAACCATAGCTTCCTGTGCAAGCAAAATACTATAAGCCTGAAACAGAATAAAATAATAAAGAAAAGGATTCAGAAAGCCGTTAATTGCAGATTTCAGGATATCTCCTGAAGTTAATGTCCCGATTAATTTCCACTTATTCTGAAAACTTATAATTATTGCAAAAATCAGAACGGAAGTTAATGATGCAAAAAACAACAGATTAATATAATCAACGAAATT
>SLSH01000316.1 GCA_007130555.1 Bacteroidales bacterium | reverse complement strand
TTCAAAATGCCTTTGATCCATATGATATTGAAAAACAGTTGCAGCTAATCCTAATCCTATTGAATTTTCTCTGTCAATATGAAAATGATATGCATAAGTTGCTTGCAATCCTGTGTGTCTTTCAGGACCAAAAGTATCATTAAAAATAACGCCTCCCACACCTACGTTATTACCTGACAATCTAGTATGCCCACTAATTGTTTGTGTAGTTGGAGAATTTTCAATTCCTACCCATTGTTTATGTACTCCTAGTACAATTGGTGTATAGTCTTTACTACCTGCTATCGCGGGATTAAGATAAAAGTCGTTTAACATATACTGAGTATATAGGGGTAATTGTTGTGCTTTAACAATTGTCCCGAAACCGATTAAAATTAATACCGATACAAACAAATATTTTTTCATAAGATAAAATAAATTTAAATGTTTAAGTACAATTAATTACTGCAAAGATATAGTTTTTTTTTATAAAAAAAAATTTTTTAACAAAAAAATGAAAAAATTAATAAAATCCTTTTCCATATTTTCTTTCAATGCCAAAATTCCAGCCAAAAATTAATTCTTGCGACCCTGTTGTGTGATTTGTAAGGTCACTAAAAGTAACATCATGTGAAAATCCGAAAAAATAATCATCAAAAGTAAACCCGAACATTACAACAAAAGAATCATCGGCTCTAACAGAAATTCCTAACCAAGTTTGCTGATGCCAATATAACTTAAAATTAATATCAACCTGAATCGGAGTAATATCTGTAAATTTAATTAATGATGACGGTTCTATCTCAATATGACTACCCGGAAAACCTACCCTATAACCTCCCATAACAAAATAATGTCTTACCATTCTATTTGTATCATCTATCCAAGTTCCCATAATATTTATTTTTGATTGTAAAATATGAGCAACAGAAATTCCGAGCCAGTAATTTGAGGAATATGTATAAATACCGACATTAGCATCAGGCAATGTTACACTAGCTTTATCGCTTGTTAAAATAGGCTCATAAGAATAAAAATCTTCCTGATTTAAGTTTATAATATATTGCATAAACACAGGAGAAAAACCTAAAGATACACGTAAATCTTTTTTAACTTGCAAGTGATATGCATAAGTTGTCTGAATTCCAATTGTTCTGATTGGTCCAAAAGTATCGTGAAATAACATTCCTCCTATTCCCATGGTTCTTTTATCTAGTTGATGATGCAAACTTACCACTTGTGAAGAAGGACTTTCACTAATTCCTATCCATTGTTTACGAACGGCAAGTCTGAAAGGGGTATAATCATATATACTTCCTGCAACTGCAGGATTTATTATATAATTATTTTGGAAATACTGGCTATATAAAGCTATTTGTTGAGAAAACATAGAATTTCCAAAACTTAATAATAGTATATATAATAAAATTTTTCGCATTTAAATTTTTTATCTAATTATTGTAACAGTTCCATAAATAGGTTTTAAATCTGCATGTAAATCAATATGATATAAATATACACCGGTTGGCACAGGACTGCCGTTATATGTTCCATCCCAAAACGGACTGTTGGCATCTCCTTCATAAATTAATTGTCCCCATCTGTTATAAACCTGGATTAATGCTTTTGGAAAAATATATAAGTTGTCAATTTGCCATGTATCGTTATATCCGTCTTCATTTGGAGAAAATGCTGCAGGAATATTAATACATTTCATTTCGTCCTCAATTAACTGAACCGCAGGATTTCTTCCATAATGTGTACAATTATTACCATCTATAACATCTATGCGATATACCCCGCTATATAAACTGTCAAAGTATAATGACTGTTGTTCTATAAAGGAATCCTCTTTATACACTCTAATCCAGTAAGGAGGGGCTCCTCCTGTAATCGAATCTAATAATATAAAGCCGTCATTATGTCCCAAACATGTAGGTCCTTCATAATGTTTAACAATAACTTGTATTGAATCGGGTTCTTCAATTACTGTCTGGTCATAAAATTTACAATTATTTATATCTGTGATGGTTAAATAATAAGTTCCTGTCGTTAAATTATTGCTTGTTTGAGCCGAATAGTAGTAATAATCATTTGGTCCTGACCAATAATATGAATACGGAGCCGTTCCACCCGTTGCTTCTACAAATGCCTGTCCGTTGCTATATTTATAACAGGTTACATCTGTTTTTGTTATTTCAATAATTATATCTAACGGAGGTTCGTTAATAATTACCTGAGATTGATTTTCACAATCATTTACGTCTGTTACAGTAACAAAATATGTTCCGGCATAAAGATTTGAAATACCGGAATAGTTATATTCTCCGGGCTCCCACAAATATTCATAAGGTTCTCCTCCTCCCGATGCTGTTGCTATTGCCCATCCTGATGATTCTCCGTGACATAATGCATCCCCTTTTTCAATTGATATTTCTATTTCGTCGGGTTGTGTAATAGTAAAGTTTTCATTTTTTTCACATCCGTTATTATCGGTTACAATAAAATAATAATCTCCTGCAAATAAACCGTCAATTATATATGTCCCCTCTTCCACATCAGGTATTATACCTGATGACGGACCGGTCATTTCTATATCAAAATTTGGCATACTGCCGGAAATTTCAATACTTATCTCGCCGTCGCCATATCCGTTACAACTTGGTTCACGCGTCATATTTACATTTACGGATATTTCATCAGGTTGATCTATAAACATATCTATATTTAAAGCACATCCGTTTATATCAATAACTTCTACTATATAATTACCATAACTTAAGTCTGAGATTGTATGCGGTCCGGCATCAACTCCCTGTAATGAATCCAACAATCCGTTTTCCCATCTTAAATCATAAAGAGGAACGCCTCCTGAAATTGAAATTTCCACAACGGCAGTACTGTCTCCATAGCATTGAATTTCTTCAATTATATCATAAATTACCTGAATATCGTCTGAATCATAAACAATAACATTTACTGATGTTTCGGCAGTACATCCGTTAACATCGGTAACAGTAAGCGTATAAATCCCTGATGCATCCATTGTAGCAGAAAATATAACAGGGTGTTGTACTTCACTTGAAAAACCGTCTGGACCTTCCCAAGTCCATAAAATTCCTTCGTTTGCTTGTAAAATCAAATCATTTCCTACACATATCGGATCATTACTTTCTATTATCGGTTCAGGATTTGTATTTATTATTACTTCTGTGGAATCTTTGCCTGTACATCCGATACCATCCGTAATTGTAACTGTATAAAAACCCGATGCATTTACAGTAACAACTGATATAACGGGATTTTGCTCTGAACTTGAAAAGCCGTCAGTACCCTCCCAGTTCCATGAGACTCCTTCTGATACTTCCAGGTTTAAATCCTCTCCCTCGCATATCGGACTGTTATTTACAACTGTAGGATATATAATTGCACCAACTTCAACAAAAGTTGAGGTTGTATCAGAACAACCATTACCGGCAGTAACTATAAGCGTATAAACACCTGTTGCTGTCGGCACAGCTTGTGGAATCTGAGGATTTTGCTCAGTACTTAAAAAATCATCGGGACCTTCCCACATATATTCCATTCCATCAGGCTCGGCATAAAAAATAATAACATCTCCCGCACAATAAGGACCGCTATTGGTTGCAACAGCGACCGGACTAAGTTTCACATCTACTTCTGTTTCTGTTTCTGCAGTACAATTATTAGCATCTGTAACCGTAACATGATAAGTTCCAATTGCATCAAGAGTCGCTGACAAAATCTGAGGATTTTGGGCTGTATTTACAAATCCGTCGGGACCTTCCCAGTTCCATGAAACGCCTTTATCAACCTGTAAATTTAAACTTTGTCCCGAACATATCGGACTATCATTTACAGCTGTGGGAACAGGATTCTCATTTATTATTACTTCTATTGATTTTTTTCCCACACAACCGTTATCATCTGTTACCGTAACATAGTAAACTCCTGAGGCGTCTATTGTAGCAGATGCTATTATTGGATTTTGGTCTGAACTCGAAAAACTGTCAGGACCTTCCCAGTTCCATGAAATTCCTGTATCCACGGTAAAAATCAAATCTTCATATTCACATATAGGGCTATTACTTATTGCGGTAGAAGCAGGATCGGGATGAATTGTTATTTCTATTTCGTTTGAAAAAGCATCATCACAACCTACACCTGTGCAAGAATATCTTACACGATGGGGCACATTTGTCATAGGATTTGTAGTAGGAACATTATAAACAGAATCTCCGCTGGAAACAGAAATCCAGTCTGTTCCATTCCATAATTCCCAATAATATGAACAATCTCCGACTCCCCCTCCGACAACTGCGGTTAATATTATTGAATCACTCGGACATATTTCTGTTTCATTAGCGGATATACTTACAACATAAGGATTATCGTAAACATTAACCGTATTAATGATAAGTTCTTCAATTTCACATCCTGCCAAGTCAGGAACATATTCAGGTCTGAAATCCCATTCTCC
>SLSH01000392.1 GCA_007130555.1 Bacteroidales bacterium | reverse complement strand
TTAGTAATCAGAGAAATAACAAAAGAAATAATAACAAACTGAAATAATACAAACCATCTTGCAGATATCATTAAAGGCAGAGGAGAATAAAAATGAATTGAATGCAAAATCCCGCTTCCCGCAGGACGAATAGAGATAAAATCTTTATGTGCAATTTCTCCGTTTATTATTCTCCACGATTGTGCAAGAATTACTCCGTCATCTGTCGGACTAAACCCCTGATTTTCGAGATGTTCTGTTTTTATAAAAAATATAGTTGTTATTAAAACAAATAAAATCAAAACAAATAAATCTTTAATACTTAATGTCTTATGCAACCTCATTTTAGAATAATTTTAAAACCCGAAAGATAATAAAAAGTATTTTGTAATAATTATCTTTGTTGCAATGAATTATTGTTTAAAAGATAAAAGTGAACAGGAAAAAAATATTGCCGAAAAAGTATTTTCAGGCAAAAGAATAAACAATTCCGAAGCACTCTATTTATTCGAAAAATCGGGCATTGATTTTTGTGGTTTTTTAGCAAATCATATAAAAGAAAAAAGATATTCCAATAATATTTTTTATAATAAGAATATTCATCTTGAGATTTCAAATATTTGCATTAATAAATGTAATTTTTGCTCTTTTTACAGAGAGAAAAACAGTCAGGAAGCATGGAATATGGATATTAAAGATATTCTTGAATACTTAAAATCAAAAAATATTCAGGATTTAACCGAAATTCATATTGTTGGAGCATTACACCCTGATAAAAACGTGGATTTTTACAAAGAATTATTTCGAAAAATTAAAAATACATATCCTCATATACATTTAAAGGCTTTAACCGCAGTAGAAATTGAATTTCTTGCCAAAAAAGAAAATAAAGAAAGCAAACAAATAATATCAGAATTAAATAATTCGGGTATGGACTCTCTTGCAGGCGGAGGAGCAGAAATTTTAGATGATAAAATCAGAAAAATATTATGTCCCGATAAAACAAATTCGGAATCATGGCTGCGTATCCATAGAGAAGCCCATGAACTTAAAATACCGAGTAATTGCACAATGTTGTACGGTCATACAGAGTCTTATGCAGATAGGATAAACCATTTTGAAAAACTTCGTAAATTACAGGATATTACAGGAGGCTTTAATTGTTTTATTCCGTTAAAATACAAAGCTTTTGGAAATAATCTTAATATCAATTCAGAGATTCCTCTTGTTGAAGAATTAAAAAATTATGCAATTTCCCGTATTTATTTTGATAATATTCCTCATATTAAAGCATATTGGCCCATGTGCGGAAAAGAAACGGCATTTTTAAGTTTATGTTTTGGTATTGATGATTTAGACGGGACTATTAATGATACTACAAAAATTTATTCGATGGCGGGCAGTGATGAACAAAATCCGGATATGAATTCTGAAGAATTAAAAACCCGTTGTAAAACTATGGGATTTGATGCGAGGGAGAGAGACTCGTTATATAATATAATATAAAAATAAACCCCGCAAAAAATTACGGGGTTTATTTTGTTGACCTGCAAGGAGTCGAACCAAGAACTCAAGATTCAACATCTTGTATGTTGCCCATTACACCACAGGTCAGTTTTATTGTTGTCCGACAAGGATTCGAACCTTGACAGGCAGATCCAAAACCTGCAGTGCTACCATTACACCATCGGACAAAATCAATAAAAAACGTATGCAAAATTATATTAATTATTATATCTGACAAAATATTAATAAAAATAATATTTTTTATTTCCTCTTAACATAATTCTGCAACAGTTCTTTTATTGATAAATAGGTATTATCAAAAACCGTTTTTATGTTTTTTTCAGACATCCATTTAATTGCGGTAATTTCTTCTTCGGTCTGAGGGCAGATTATATCGTTACCGGAAAACTTAATATCAAACCATATTGTTTCTTTTAAAATCATATCGTTCTTTTGTCGGTAAATATGATAGGTTGATTGTAGTTTTGAAATTATTTTGAGAGAATTTTTATTTATACCGCATTCTTCCGAAATTTCTCTGATTGCAGCCTGCAAATCATTTTCTCCTTCATCAATCTTGCCTTTGGGCAAATCCCATTTGTTTCGTCTGTAAATAAATAAAATACGGTTTTTTTCATCTTTAACAATTCCGCCTGCTGCTCGGATAAAAATAAAATCTTGTTTTAATTTTTCAAGAACTTTATTCGGAGATGCTTTATAAATGCTATATGTAAAAATTTCATCATCTTCAAGAAATTTTTTTAAGACATTTTTAATATTTTCTTTTTCAGAAAAAGCTATATTTGTAACCTTATTCAGAGTTTTCTCTGTTAAGAAAAGAATTTTGTTATTATAAAATATTTTAATCATAACCAGTATGGAAAAAACAGGTAAACAAATTGCTGAAAAATTATTGCAAATTAAAGCAATAAAATTAGAGCCTGCAAATCATTTTACATGGGCATCGGGCTGGTATTCTCCGATATACTGTGATAATCGTAAAACTCTGTCATATCCGGAGGTCAGAAATTTTATCAAAAATGAATTTTTAAAAGCTATTGAAGAAAATTTTTCGGATATTGATGTAATTGCAGGAGTTGCTACAGGAGCGATTGCACAGGGAGTACTGATTGCGGATGCTCTTGACAAAGCTTTTGTTTA
The DNA here is from genome assembly GCA_007130555.1 of Bacteroidales bacterium. Lineage (GTDB taxonomy): Bacteria > Bacteroidota > Bacteroidia > Bacteroidales > ML635J-15 > SLSH01. The sequence continues at coordinate 13,467 of SLSH01000392.1, read as the reverse complement.
TGTCCGTCCGAAAGCCAAGGAACACGGTATGGGAAATCAGATTGAAGGAACTATTAATCCCGGACAAAGAGTTGTTGTAATTGAAGATTTAATTTCTACGGGAGGCAGTAGTTTAAATGCAGTTAAAGCTTTGAGAGAGGCTAATGCTGAAGTGCTTGGAATGGTAGCTGTATTCTCATACGGATTTCAAAAAGCAACTGATAATTTTAATAAAGAAAACGTAAAATTAATTACATTATCGGATTATAATTATTTACTTCAACAAGCTATTGATACGGGATATGTATCGCAAAATGATTTGCAAACTCTTGAAGAATGGAGAAAAAATCCCGGAGAATGGAAAAAATAGTTCAACGATGAAAGAAACGGAAATAATAAGTAAAACCGGTATAATTGAAAATTCCGATGAAAAAATCTTTAATTTTTTATCGGATATGAGAAATCTGGATAAAATTATTCCGCCAAATATCGAAAACTGGGTATCAACAGAAAATTCCTGTTCATTTAATGCTAAAGGTCAAAACATATCACTTAGTATTATTGAAAAAGAAGCTTTTAAGACAATAAAAATTTCGGGAGATCAAAGTTTGGCAGAGAAGTTTAATTTCTGGATACAATTAAAAAAAACAGAAGATTATAAAACCGCTGCAAGAATAGTTGTAAGAGCAAAATTAAATATGATTGAAAGAGCTGCAGTTAAAAAACCTATGCAGGACGGGCTTGATACGATAATTGATTATCTTAAAGCAATTCCATATTAAATCTTACAAAAAAAGATTTATTAAGACCTGAAAACCTGTAATCTGTCGGAATCAAGTTTTAAAAATATAAATATCAGTATTGTAAAAGCCCACAATGAAGAACCTCCGTAACTAAAAAATGGCAAAGGAATTCCTATAATCGGAACTACACCTACGGTCATTCCTATATTTACTGCGACATGGAAAAATAATATCGAAGCAACGCAATAGCCATAAATTCTTGAAAATGAAGACCTTTGTCGTTCGGCAAGAGATATTAATCTTATTATTAAAATAGAAAACAACAATAAAATTGTTGTAGTTCCTGCCAGTCCCCATTCTTCGCCTATGGTACAAAAAATAAAGTCGGTACTTTGTTCCGGCACAAAATCAAATTTTGTTTGTGTTCCTTGTAAAAAGCCTTTTCCTGTCAGTCCGCCTGAACCAATTGCAATTTTCGACTGATTAAGGTTATAACCGACTCCCATAGGGTCGTGATATTTACCCAGCATTTCATTTATTCTGTTTTGATGATGTGGTTTTAAAAAATTATCAAAAGCATAATCAACCGTAAAAACATAAAAAGAAATTCCTATTAATAAGGCAAAAGGAATAAATATTGTTTTATCCATACTTTTCAGATAAAAAAACAACATAGTCAGTGCAATTATTACGACAACAGATAAGGCAATTATTGAAGGATATTTGGTAATATTTATTTGATATGTCAAAAATAATGCAATGATTGATAATATAACATTTATAAGAATAAGTATTTTACTGTTCTTACTTCTGTTATTAAGGAAGAAGAAAAATATGCAAATTAAGAAACATATTGATAATAATAAAGGTACAGGCTCAACAATTAATGCCATTATAAAAAGTCCGATAAGAGCAAAAGAAGTAAAAAACAATATATTATTTAACCCTTCTCTGTAAAGAACTAATATGAGAGAGAAAAATACAAGAGCGGTTCCGACATCATTTTGTAATAATACTAAAAGTATTGGAAGAGTATAAATTAAAATTAATCTAACAACAGCAGATATTTTATTGAAAGAGAAATTTTTACTGCTTAATTGTTGAGCAATAGCTAACGAAAGCATAAATTTAACAAATTCTGCAGGCTGTACTCTGAAAGTTCCAAAATCAAACCAGGCTTTAGTTGCGTTAACTTCAATTCCAAAAAGCAGAACAGCTATTAATAATAAAATTCCTATTATGTAGAATATATATGCGAATGTAGAGTAAAATTTGCTGTCAATAATTAGCACTAAAAATATAATAGGGATTGAAATTATTATCCATAGCAACTGTTTTCCGTATCTTTGAGAAAAGTCAAAAATACTTTTATGATTTTCGTCTAATACAGTAGCATAAATATTCAGCCACCCCATTATCATCATAATAAGCACTATTACTATGCATAGCCAGTCAATATTTACTAATATTTTGCCTCTTTTATTTCTCATTCTTTATCATTATCCTCTTCGGTATCTATAAAAACTGCATCTAAAATTCTTTGTTCTCTGTATTTATTTGATATTTCTCTTGTAATATATTTTTCAATAATTAAGCTGGCAGCTGGAGCAGCCCATGACCCTCCATATCCTGCATTTTCGATAAAGACTGAAATTGCAATTACGGGGTCTTCTTTTGGTGCAAATGCGATAAAAACAGAATGATTTTCTCCGTGAGGATTTTGTGCGGTACCTGTTTTTCCGCAGATTCTTATTTCTGATAATCTGCTGGTATAATATCCCGTTCCGCCGAGTTCATTTATGGCATTATCCATTCCTTCAATAATTGTTTCAAAATGTTTTTTATCAAAAGCTGTTATTATTTTATTCTCTTCATCAGAATTATTTGTTTTTTCGTTACCGATTTGTTTTACAAGATAAGGACTAAAATAATACCCCCTGTTTGCGACTATAGCAGAAAAATTTGCCAATTGCAATGTAGAAGTCAATACCTCTCCTTGTCCGATAAACAGCGAATATATTGTACTATAAGCCCATCTGTATTTACCGTATAATCTGTCATAATAATCTGTTCCGGCAATTAATCCTCTGTTGACTGCGGGGATGCCGATATCAAATGCTTTTTCGAAACCAAGAGTAAGCATTTTATCTTTCCAAAGACCTAAGCCTATATGAGAATCTCTGAAGATACTTGATTCAATTCTTCTTTGTACTAAACGCCTTCCTACAGCGTAATAATAAGGGTTACAGGAATACTGAATTGATTTGGCAACAGAGTTTGCTTTCGGGTGTCCGTGGCATCTTATATGGGTTTGTACACAACCGAAAAATGAATTTGGAATTATTATTTCATCCTGAAGAGCAACTAATGCAACGGGGACTTTAAAAACAGAACCGGGAGGATAAGTTGCCGAAACCGCTCTGTTGTATAATGGCTCTCCGGGGTCATTTGCAAGACTGTCAAAATTTTCTCCTCTTGGACGTCCTACCAATAATTGCGGGTCAAAACAAGGACTGGATACCATTACTAAAATTTCACCGGTTGAAGGCTCAATAGCGACGATAGCCCCTTTTTTATTTTGCATTAAACTTTCGGCATATTTTTGTACTTCTGCATCAATAGTCAGTTGTATGTTTTTTCCGGGAATAGCCACAGTATCATATCTTCCGTGCATATAACTTCCCTGAACTCTGTTATGTACATCTACCAAAAGAATTTTAACTCCTTTTTTACCTCTGAGTTTTTTTTCATAAGTTAATTCAACCCCGCTTCTGCCTGCATAATCTCCCATTCGGTAATACCTGTCAGCCTCTATCATCTGTCTGGGAACTTCTCCTACATCTCCAAGAACATGAGCAGCAATACCTTCTGTATATTTTCGTAAAGTTCTGTTTTGTACAAAAAAACCGGGATATTTATACATGTGCTCCTGAAATTTTGCATATTGAAGAGCAGACATTTGCTTATAAAAAAATGAAGGACGAAAATAAGAATGGGATTTTGCAATGCTCATTCTCCGGTAAAAATCGTCTTTATTTATTCCCAGATTCTCAATAAAGTTAATTGTATCAAACTCTCTTGTTCTGCCCGGAACAACCATTAAATCGTAAGCTGCTTCGTTACAAACAAGTAAAACATTGTTACGGTCATATATAAGCCCTCGTGCAGGATATTGTGTAATCCTTCGCTGAGAATTGTTGTCAGCCGAAATTTTATAAGAAACATCAATAATCTGCAAATAGAAAATTTTGACGAATATTATCAAAAATGAGATTAAGATAATAGTAATAATAGCGTATTTTCTGTGCGTTAAATCACTCATGCTTTATTACGAAAAAACAATAATTGATATAAAATGATAAAAATTAAACTTGCAATAGAACTTATTATTATTTTTATAAAAGTCAGATGAAAATTATAAAATCTGAAAACTTCGATAAAATAAAAAATAAAATGATGAATAAATAATAAAGTTAACGAATACCTGATAAACCATCCATAACCATAATCATATAATCCTGGTTTATGTCCGATTTCATATTCATCTTTTGTAGAGTAAATTTGTAAAACATAAGGGCGTAAAAATGAGATAAAAACAGTTGCAAAAGCATGCATACCAATTGAATTATTAAAAATATCGACAATAATTCCCAGAATAAATCCCAATATCATTAAGGTATATTTGTTAATTTCAAATGGTAATAACAAAATAAAAATTACATAGAAAAAAACATGAGCATATCCATAAAAGTAAATATTGTCAAAAATAAGTACTTGAATAAATACTGCCAAAATAAACAATGTTATATATTTAAAATAATCAATTATCATCTGTGTTTTTTTCTATTTCTTTTTGTTCTTCGTAAAGAATATTGTCAATAATATAAACGTGATTTATTTTATTAAAGTCTGTAAATAATTCTAATTCAATATCATAAAATTCGGTAGCTTTATCTTTTCTATAAGAAATTATTTCTCCAACGGGGATTTCTGCGGGGAAGAAAGCAGAAAATCCGCTTGTAACGACAATATCTCCTTCTTCAATTTCTACATATCCCGGAATTTCATACATTTGTATTCTTCGTATATTTATTCCGTCCCATGATGCAGAGCCAAAAAAATCATTTTTCTTAAGTTTAACACTTAATCCGAATTTTGTATTTATTAGTGGCAATATAGTTGTGAAATTTTTCCCCACAATATATGTAATTCCAACAACTCCTTCAGAAGATATTACCCCCATTTCGGGTTTAACCCCATCGTTTGCTCCTTTGTTTATTGTCAGATAATTTTTAGTTTTATTTTTTGATGCATTAATTATTTCTGCGGCAATATAACTATAAGTTCTTGTTTTTAATGATATCGGTTTTTCTTTACGATAAAATTCCAGTTTATTTAAAAGCTCTTTGTTCTCTTTTATTAATTTTTTGTTTTCGGTTTTAAGAAAAAAATAATTATTTATATTATTGCGTATTTCAGCAGAAGTTCCTGTTATTTTATTTGAAGAACTTAGAAAAACGGATTGGTGGTAATTATTGTAAATAAATATTAAATATATACAAAAACATTGCAGGATAATAAAGAAAATCGTGTGTGCATATTTATATAAAAAACGTAATAAGTTTTTCATGCATATTTGTTCGCTATCTGATTAAAAACTGAAATTTATCAATATTTTTTAAAGTAATACCCGTTCCTCTTGCGACTGCATGAAGCGGATCTTCTGCTATGTAAACGGGAATATTGGTTTTTATTGATATTCTTTTATCTAAACCTTTAAGCATTGCTCCGCCACCGGCAAGAAAAATGCCTTTTTTGCAGATTTCCGAATATAATTCGGGAGGAGTTAATTCCAATACTTGCATTATTGCTGTTTCGATTTTTGAAATTGATTTATCAATGCAGTGTGCAATTTCCTGATAAGAGATAGGAATTTCTATCGGTAATGCAGTCATTTGATGCGGACCTCTTACAATATAGTCGGCAGGAGGATTATCAATTTCGGGCAGAGCTGCACCCACGTTAATTTTAATTTCTTCTGCCGTTCTGTCTCCAATTTTTACGTTATGCTGATGCCTCATGTATTCCTGAATATCATCGGTTAGTTCGTCTCCTGCAATTCTTATTGACTTGTTACAAACGATACCTCCGAGAGAAATAACGGCAATCTCGGTAGTTCCACCACCTATATCAACGACCATACATCCTTCGGGAGCCTCAACGTCTATTCCCATCCCGATTGCCGCAGCCATAGGCTCATATATCATATATACTTCCCTGCCACCGGCATGTTCCGAAGAATCTCTTACTGCACGAATCTCAACTTCGGTACTTCCTGACGGAATACATACAACCATTTTTAATGAGGGGCTAAACCAATTTCTTTTTTTATTCAGCATTTTAATAAAACCCCTTATCATTAATTCGGCGGCATTAAAATCTGCAATTACTCCGTCGCGTAAAGGACGTATTGTTTTTATTCCCTTATGAGTTTTACCGTGCATTTGACGAGCTTTATGTCCAATCGCAATAAGAGCACCTGTTCTGTCATCAAGAGCAACAATAGAAGGCTCGTCAACAACGATTTTATCATTATGTATTATTATTGTGTTCGCAGTTCCTAAATCAATTGCAATTTCTTGTTGCAAAAATGAAAATAAACCCATATTAAGATATTATTAGATTTTTAAGAATACAAAAATATAAAATATAAAATAGAAATAATATTTTTTCACAAAAATTATTTACAAAAGTTTCGCAGACAAAACAATATCCGGATTAAATAAAACCTTTTATTTTGCTCTCTTAATGCTTAAAATGTCTGGCTCCGGTAAAAATCATAGCCAAATTGTTATCATTGCAATAATTTATTGACTCATCGTCTCTTATAGAACCTCCGGGCTGAATTATTGCAGATATTCCCTCTTTATGAGCGATTTCTACAGAATCGTTAAACGGAAAAAATGCATCAGAAGCCATTACGGCACCTTTTAAGTCAAACCCAAAATTATGTGCTTTTGCAATAGCTTGTTTTAATGCATCAACACGTGAAGTTTGCCCTGTTCCGCTACCAAGTAATTGAAGATTTTTTACTAGAACAATTGCATTTGATTTTGTGTGTTTAACTAATTTATTTGCAAAAATCAGGTCTTGTATCTCCTGTTTTGTAGGACTTTGCTTAGTTACTGTTTTTAAATCCTTTTCTTCCTCTTGTTTGTTGTCTCTCCCCTGAACCAATATTCCGTTCAGACTTGTTCTAAAATTTACATCTGATAGTTTCGCGGGTTTTTGTTTTAGTATAATCCTGTTTTTTTTCTGTGATAAAATATCAAAAGCATCTGCGGTATAATCGGTAGCAATAATAATTTCAAAGAAAATTTTATTTATTTCCGAAGCTGTTTCATGGTCTATAATTGCATTGGTAATAATTATCCCTCCGAAAGCAGAAACAGGGTCGGCAGACAATGCGTCTTTCCACGCATCTATAAGATTTGTGCGGGAAGCAAATCCGCAGGCATTATTGTGTTTGATGATGGCAAAACTTGTTGTTGATTTAAAATCATTCATCAGATTAATTGCAGCATCAATATCAAGCAAGTTGTTGTAAGAGAGTTCTTTCCCGTGCAATTGGTCAAAAATATCACTTAAATCCCCAAAATAATATGCATTTTGATGAGGATTTTCTCCGTATTTTAATTTTGTTCTTATGCTTTCGGAAACTCTTAATTCGGAAAAATTATAATTATCAAACCAGTTAAAAATGGCGGAATCATATCCGGAACTTATGGCAAATGCAGATTTTGCAAATTCTTTGCGGATTTCAATACTTGTAAAGCCATTATCTTCCTCAAGTAAACTGTACAACTGATTATATTGATTTCTATGTGCAACAACAAGTACATCGCGGTAATTTTTTGCAGCCGCTCTGATAAGAGAAATACCTCCTATATCAATTTGTTCTATTATTTCCGACTCGTCTTGTTCTTTTTTTATCGTATCTTCAAACGGATATAAATCAACAATCACTAAATCTATTTGAGGAATTTCATATTTTTTTACTTCTTTCTGATGTTCATTATTATCTCTGACGGACAATATTCCCCCGAAAATTTTCGGATGTAAGGATTTTACCCTTCCTCCAAAAACAGAGGGATATCCTGTTAAATCTTCAAGTTTGATTGCTTCAATTTTAAGCTTTTCTATAAATTCATGAGTCCCTCCGGTTGAATATATTTTAACTCCGAGCTTATTTAAACTTTTTACAATCGGCTCTAATCCGTCTTTATGATAAACCGATATCAGTGCTGTTTTAATTTGTTTTTGCATAATATGTTTAATATTTTATTTAATGACAAAAATAAATATTTTGATTTTTAATTCTCTTATTTAAACAGTTTTATTACAAATATTTATTAACAGACGGAATGATTTTTGAGTTATTATGATTTATATTTTACTAAAAACAATATTTTTACAAAAAATTTAATATTAACGGATGAAGATATATTTTACAATAATATTATGTTTAGTGGCTTGTTGTAATTATGTTAATTCACAAATAAATACAACCGAATCTGTTCCTCATTCTATAGGTTACAGATTTAAAGACGGCATATACCTAAGTTATAATGATTTTTTACAAAATTCTCCTGTTCGTTTTGAATCTTTAATCTCGCCCCGATACGGAGATACAGATTTTTTTGATTTATTAGAAAAACAAAAAAGCATCAGCTATTATGATGATTACGGAATATTAACAGAAACCGATATTAAAAATGTATGGGGATATTCTAAAAACGGAAAACCATATATATACTGGGCTGAAAAATTTAATCTTATCCCGTATATCGGAAGTGTATCTCATTTTGTTGCAATTATCAGAGTATATTATGATTATTATCACAGACCTTTTAATGACCCGTTTTATTATTCCGGAAGTGCAGATATTCGCTATAAAGACGAAGTTGTACAGTTTTTGATTGATTTTGAAATCGGAAAAGTCCTGGATTTTAATATTGAAAACACAAAATTTATTCTTAAAAGAGAACCGGAATTATTCGAAGAATTTAATAATCTTAGAAAACGAAAGCAAAGCAGACTTCTGTTTTTTTACATAAAACGATATAATGAAAAAAATCCTTTATATTTACCTAAAAATTAAAATGATGAAAAAAATATTATTGATATTATTATTAGCTTTTTTAATGATTCCGGGATTTTCGCAAAAAAAAATCCCTATTGCAAGTCAGTCGGAAATTCAACAGTTTTTAAATTCCACAACATATATAGTTTTAAAAAATGCAAAATTATCATTGTACAATTTAGTTATGCAGGAAGTTGCCGAAAAATTTTGGACAATTACTCCTTATGAATTTATCTATGAATCGGATTTTCATAATAAAAGACATGATAAATCAAAGTCTTTTTTGGTAATAAATCAATTTCAGTTTGAAAATGACAGAAAAGAAGATTTGTTTGATTTTTTGGTGTTAACAATCGGAGGTAATGCAAAAACTATTAATGATATGCCAAGCTTATGTGCCGTTCCTTTATGTTACCACGGAGACGATAAAAGCGATTATGAGTATAAATTAGGACTGTTTATTAAATTTATTCAAAAACACATACAAATATGTAAAGATAATCCCGATTTGAACGAAAACAATATTGCTAATTTTTATTTGAAAAAATCCGATAATCTTCGGTCAAAAACTTTTTATGTTTTAAGGGATGAACTCGATTCAGATATAAGAAACAGATCTTCGTTTAAAAACATATATACTCATAATTTTATATTTAGTACAAAAGAAAAAATTGAAGAACTAATTAATAAATCCGATCCCAATGCGGTTTTTTTACACATGATTACTCCGAATTCACCGGATAGAGATTTATCTTTGTGTATTAAAATAATTATGGATACAAATGAAGGGAATCTTTATTATTATGATTCTCATAGTGTAAGTAATCGCAATCCGGCGGCATTTTTAAGAAGTGATCTGAGAGCATTCTCAAGAAGATGATGAATTATAACGAAGTTATAAATTTTATGTATAATAGCCTGCCGATGTACCAAAGGCAAGGCAAAGCAGCTTATAAGGCAGACCTGAAAAACACGGTTTTATTAGACGAATATTTTAAACAACCGCATAAATATTTTAAATCAATCCATATTGCCGGAACAAACGGGAAAGGTTCGGTTGCACACATACTTGCGTCTGTCTTCAGGGAGTCCGGATATAAAACAGGTCTGTACACCTCCCCTCATTTAATTGATTACAGAGAAAGAATTAAAATAAACGGAAAAAAAATAAGCAAAAATTTTGTCTGCGATTTTATAAATTCAAATTATGAAATTATAAAAAAAATCAAACCCTCATTCTTCGAAATGTCCGTAGCTCTTGCTTTTGAATATTTTAAACAACAAAAAGTTGATGTCGCAATTATTGAAGTAGGAATGGGAGGAAGACTTGATTCAACAAATATAATTACTCCCTTATTATCGGTTATCACAAATATCGGATTAGACCATACTTATTTTTTGGGAGATAATCTGGAAAAAATTGCACAAGAAAAAGCAGGAATAATTAAAAGTAATATTCCGGTAATTATTGGCGAAACAAATGAAATAACAAAAAAGGTTTTTATAAAATCCGCATCCGAAAAAAAATCGGAAATTTTATTTGCAGATAAAAAAATTAACCTGAAATATAATGGCAATATGATGTACTGCCAATACAAACCTGATAAATCGGATTATAAATGCAAGCCCGACCTGAAAGGGAAATATCAGGAAAAAAATTTCCGTACCGCCCTTTTGGCATTAATAAAATTGAAAACCATATTCGGAAAAATTACAAACAGCTCTGTTGTAAAAGGATTTGAAAATGTAATTAAAAATACAGATTTCAGGGGACGATGGGAAACGATATCAACAAAACCGCTGGTAATATGCGATACGGCTCATAATAAAGAAGGATTAGAAATTGTTATAAAACAGATTAAAGAGTTGAAATACAGTAAATTACACATTGTGATGGGTTTTGTAAATGATAAAAATATTCGGGATATTCTGCAGGTTTTTCCCGAAAATGCAATTTATTATTTTACTCAGGCAAATATACCAAGGGCTTTAAAGTCAGAGATATTAAAAAATGAAGCCGAAAAATTCAATCTTAAAGGAAATTCTTTTGCTAATATTGAAGAAGCTTATAATACTGCAAAAACCAATCTAAAAAAAAATGATATGATTTTTGTTGGCGGAAGCACTTTTGTTGTAGGGGAATTTTTAGAAAAAAAGCAATTATCCCTATCCTAACTTTGCCCTTTTAATAAGGTAAGAATAGAGTACATCATAAAATCTGTTATTTATATCAGCTTCAATAATATCTATTCCGTATTGTCCGCATTTCAGATTTAATTCTTTACTGAATGATTTTGCCTTTTCAACATAAACTTCTCTGATTTCGTTTGGATTTAGTTTAATTTGACTGTTTGTTTCGAGGTCAATAAATTTGTATGGTCTGTTTGAAAAAGCAAAATCAAGTTCATGTTTTTTGTCAGTTACATGAAAAAGAATTACCTCATGCTTGTTATATTTTAAATGTTGTAATGCGGAAAAAAGACTTTCGTTCTCTTCGTCTTCCTGAGTAAACATATCGCTGAAAATCATTACCAAAGACCTTTTGGGGATAATTTCGGCAAGATTATGTAATGTTTCGGCAGTATTGGTTCTTTTTTGTAAACCGACATTTTTTACATCCAAATATTTCCGTAATTCATTATAAATCACTTGTATATGTACTGCTGACAACTTGGCATTGGCATGAAATTTAATATTATTGTCAAAACAGCTTAATCCTACGGCATCTCTTTGTCTTCTTAGAAGATATGCCAATGCGGAAGCACAATAAACCGAAAAAAATAATTTGTTATATCGTTCATTATCTTGCGGGAACAACATCGAAGAACTGACATCAATTACCAGCTGACCTCTTAAATTTGTTTCTTCCTCATATCTTTTTACAAATAATTTTTCGGTTCGTGCATATAATTTCCAGTCTATATGTTTTGTACTCTCTCCTTTATTGTATAAGCGATGTTCGGCAAATTCTACAGAAAATCCGTGAAACGGACTTTTATGCAGTCCGGTTATAAATCCCTCTACAACCTGCTTTGCAATAAATTCCAGATTATCAAATTCGGGGAAATATTCTATGTCTTTTAACTTTTCCATAAATCTTATTTGCAAAGATAAGATTTATAAATGTATTTTAAATATTTGGATTGTAAAAAATGGCAGACTTATTTGCAATTATTATTTTTTAAGCAATTTATCCGTTATTGTTTTATCATCAATTGTGCTTTTGATAATATAAATCCCGTTTGCAAGGGTTGAAATATCCAATTTTGTTCCGGGATAGTTGTCTTTTAATAATAATTGTCCGACGCTGTTATAAATTTTAATTTCTTGTATTTGTTTATCTCCATAATTTGAAAAATAAATCTCATTTTTTGCCGGATTTGGATAAAAAATGCTTTTTTCTTTGGTATTTAATTCAAATCTTTCCGTTGAGTCGTCATAATAGATTTTTTGAGTTCTGATACCTCCCTCTGCGGTTATCATTACTAAAGAATCGGGATTTGTTATCCATGGATTTATAATTGATTGTATTGATAAACCGATTGATGTAGAAACCCATACAGGATTTTGCCCTGATTTATATAAAACAATATCGAAACAGTCAATACAAAAATTTGCAATATCCATAACAATACTGTCAATAGGATAATTAAAATTTTCAAACGAAGTTTTTAAGCTCCCTCCGAAATACAAATATCCGTCGTTAAATTCTACCCAGTCTGTTTTTAACTCAAAAGAAATATTATTTACTGTCCAGGAAGTATCGCCGATAAAATCTTCCGTAAAAGTAATTTTGGTAAATGTCTGACAATATAGGTCTTTTGAAAATAAAAATAAGGATAAAACAATAAATAAGAAAAATTTGCCTGATTTAAACCTAGTTGTTTTCATCTTTTAAAGTTTGAAAGGGTTTAATTTCTATAAAAATAATTATCAGTTTTATAGAAAGCAAATATATCAAAAAATATAACAATAACAAAAAAATAAATATAAAATATTAAAAAATTCGTAACTAATCAGAATCAAAGATAAAGATACTAATTTTTTATGTTTTGTCACGAAATTTGCAAAAAAAGGCAAATTTCCCGCCAAAACGAGTAGTGTGTTTTCTTTCTACCCGTACCGACGCTGCGCTTGTTACGGGTTATTAATCTTTGACACTTACAGTGTCAGATTTTAGTAAATATCGAAGTCTTGCATCAAAGGGAAAAACAGAATAATGAATAAAGATTAACAAATAACGATTTTTGATTTTTTACGAATACCGACTTGCTATCAAGTTGCTTAATATAATTACCTTCTGTTATTTTTGCTTGGCTCGGCAAAGCTTGAACAACCTTTCAACAAGCTCAAGGCAAGTGTTGTTCAGCTTTGCACTCTCCTTTCGCAAAAATTCACTACGTTTTTATATTAAGATTGATAGCCAGTCGGCATTAACCAAACCATGCTAACAATATGCATTTCATTATCTTGTTAGCGGTTTAGTATAATATGCAATACTTCTTAAATCAAAAATCCTTGCTCCTTGTTCATTATTCAATTCTAAGATACAGCGTAGCGTGAACTAAAAAAATATTTATAATTTACACACTGATTAGTTAC
>SLSH01000400.1 GCA_007130555.1 Bacteroidales bacterium | reverse complement strand
CAAAAGTCTAACTTTTGAAATACTTATGAGGCAAAGCCAAAAAAGAAGGAAAACTTTTAAAAGGAAAGAATTCCTGTCCGGTTAACATGGGAAAAAATTTTAATTACGTCGAAGAATTTACAGGCAGCCTGGGAGACTTGTTCAGGAAGCCTTTGCTGGTGCTACCTTACTTTTACATATTTGTCATTTCAATAATATACCATTTTTTTGGGCCTTCCACCGCTATAGATGAAACGGCTGGATTTGCAGTTATAGCAGAGGCTTTAACAGCTGGAATTATAGGGTATTTAGTGATAAGGATTATACAGATGTTTTTTGAGTCAGGCGGATTAGCTAGTTTCAGGATGTTTCTTGAAAAGAAGAGGTTTGATGCTTCCGACCAATTATTGAAAGGCGCCAGGATTTACCTGAAGTATCTCGCGTTAAACGCGATAAAGGCTTTTATCGTAATACTCCCTTTACTCATTGTAGGATTTGTTTTATACCTCGCATTGCAGCCCTGGATTATGTCTGGCGGCATGGACAATCCTAATATTGCAATTCTTGTTATTGGATTATTGTTGTCTTTGCTATACCTTGTTTTCGTTATCTTGTATTTAATCGGCGTTTTATTCTCAGATGTAATCGTGGCTTATGGCTTCGGCCCCTTTAAAGCTCTTTCTAAGTCACTCAGGTTTTTTCTTGATAATAAGAAGCACGTCTTTATGGTTATCCTGACACTTATAGGGTTTTACTTGTTGTTAATGTTGTCTTTGTTCATAATTGTTGCAATTGTTGCATTCCTCTTATTGCTTTTAGGTGTTGGAGAGCAGGCAATAGAGTTTTTTGTTGCGTTAATCATAGGTTTGGTTACAATGATCACGCAGCCCTTGATAATATTGTTCTTGTTTAAGGCTTATAAGTTTAAGAAATAGATTATTTTTTCCGTGCCTGTTTTTTTAGGAAGCCTATCAATGCGTAAGCCTCCCTTTTAGTGGGATGTGATTTCCCTATTATTTTCTTCCACGCTAATACTTGGGTTTGCTTTTCATGGGGCGTGCTGAATTTAGTGTTGTCTATTATCTTCATTATTTGCTTTAATATTTCCTGCTTTTCTCTTATCGTGGCGTGGGGGTGCTCGCTTTTTATTAGCTTTGAGTTCTTGTGCTTTGAGAGCTCGTACATTATTATTGTGGCGGCGTGGCTCATGTTGAGCGCTTTATAATTTCCGGATGCTGGTATTGTCAATGCGTAGTCGCATTGCCTTATCTGGGTGTTGCTCAGCCCCTGGTCTTCAGGGCCTATGAATATTGCGGTTTTTGTCTTGCTCCCAACTATTTTTTTTGCTGCTTCTTCCAAGAGCAAAGGGCTTCGCGGTATGTTATAGTCGTTCCCTGTTATGCTTGTGGTTGCAATGCTTATGTTGTGTTCTTCAATCACTTCTGCAAAGGATTCTTTCACTTGTGCTTTTCGGAGTATGTCTTGTGCGTGCTTAGCCCTGTTCTTGGCTTCTGTGCTTATCTCGCATTCAGGGGTGACCAGGATTAGCTTTGTGAACCCAAAGTTTTTCATGCTTCTGGCTACTGCGCCTATGTTTCCCTGGCTTGAGGGGGATACGAGTACTATACTTATATTTCTCATACAGGGCTGGTTTGAAGGGTTAGATTTATATATTTACTTGTGCTTTCTCTTAGCATGGTGTTTCATGGCTTGAGAACCCTGGATGATGCTGATGTTAAGGGCAAAAGGGTTTTTTTGAGGGTTGATTACAATGTTCCTTTAGATAAGGATGGGGGGATAGTGGATGATTACCGTATCAGGCAGTCCCTTCCTACTATTAAGAAGCTTTTTTCTATGGGTGCTTCCCAGATTATACTGGCGTCTCATCTTGGGAGGCCTAAGGGTGTTGATGATGCTTTTAAGATGAATGGTGTTGCTGAGCGTTTGATGAAGCTTTCCGGGAGGAGTGTTGATGTTATGGAGGGCTGGGATCATGTCTCAGAGTTTATTCCTGGGGCGGATGAGGCAAGCATTGTCTTGCTGGATAATCTTCGCTTTCATGGTGGCGAGGAATCGGATGATGAGGGTTTTGCCAGGGAGCTTGCAGCTTTAGCAGATTTTTATGTGAATGATGCTTTCGCTGTCTGCCATAGGAAGCATGCGTCTGTCCATGCAATTACGAGGTTTCTGCCGGGGTGCGTTGGGTTGCTGGTTGAGAGGGAGGTGAAGGTGTTTGATTCTTTGGCTGAGGGCGGTGAGCGCCCGTTTATCGCTGTTCTTGGGGGTGCGAAGCTGGAGACTAAGATTCCTGTGATTAAGAGGCTGCTTGACCGTGTCGACCATTTGTTGCTTGGTGGCGGGATGATTTTTACTTTTTATAAGGCTAAGGGGTTGGGTGTTGGTAAGAGTATTGTTGATAATGATTTCGTGGATATGGCCAGGATGCTTGGGCATAATGAGAAGGTTGTCCTGCCAGGGGATGTGGTTATTGCGGATGACAGGGATAATCCGGCTCACGCCCTGAATGTTACTATTGATAAGATTCCGAGTTATATGTTCGGGCTGGATATTGGGAAGGAGAGTGTTGAGAGGTTTAAGGGGTTGCTTGGGAGCGCTAAATTAGTGGTTTGGAATGGACCTCTCGGGTATTATGAAAATCCTCGTTTTGCGGAGGCTACGAATGATTTGCTTGGCTTTCTTGCGGGGCATCCCGGTGTTAAGACTGTTATCGGCGGAGGGGATACTGTTGCTATCGTGGAGAAGCTTGGGTTGAGGGATAAGTTTTTTCATGTGAGTACTGGTGGTGGTGCGAGTATGGCTTTGCTTGAGGGAAGGGATTTGCCTGGGATTGAGGCCTTGAGGGCGGGTATTGAGAAGTAAAAACCCGAAAGATTTATATACTACTAAATAGTAACTACATCTATGGTTTTTGATGTTAAAAAAGAAATAGAAAGCATAGAAAGAAAAGCAGACAGGCTAGAGAAAAAAATAAGCACTTTAAGCAACGAGTACAAGCCAATACCCCGCAGCTCATTCGAGCACACCGCACACGGAATACTTACAAGAATAAACCTACTAACATACAAAGCAAGAGACCCAAGCTACAATAACGGAAAAGAAGAATTAGTAGACAGAGCAAAAGACGAACTCTCCATTCTCGGAAAATATATTTCAGCGATAAAGAAAGATGAGCAATTCAGGGAATACGAATTCGCAGAGCGACTAGGCATCCTATCAAGGCTGGACAGCAACGTAACCGAAGAAGAGATAAGAAAATTGCAAATGAAGCCTGAAGAATACATCAACAAAGCATTGGAATATATAGGGCGATGAATATGATATACGAAGAATTAGAGCGCAGAATAGAAGAATACCTAAAAGACATCGGGAGAACAATAAACAAAGTAGATTCGCACAGTGACAGCTCTTTCAGGAACATCGCCGGAAATATTTACGCAAACATCCTTCACGCAGACAAGCTAAGCCATGAAAGCGAAAACGGAGAACTACAATTATTAGACGAATTATACTGCGAGGAAGGCAAATCCATCAAGAAATACTTTAATTTATTGAAGAACAACGAGTTTTACAAGCACGAAACAAACAGCAGCGAAGGCTACCTCGGCGCAAAAGGCGTGCCACTAAGCGAAGTCAAGGCACTGCAGTCAAACCCAAGCTTATACATAAAAAAAGCGGAGGAATTCATAGAAAGATGAAAAACGAAAAAGAATCAGGAAAAGAGTACAAGCCTAATAACTTAGGATTAATATGTGGAGCTACAGCGATAGGCATCGGCGCAGCCCTAATAGCAAAAAGCTATACGAAGAAGAAAGAAGATAACCATGACTTTTACACGCCGCAAGACGCGTACGGAGACACCCCCTTGCTAAAGCCAGAATCAACGTACACAGCGATAGACTTGCCGTTTAACACTGACGGCAAGCCTTTATTCATAGAAGACTTAATGGAAGAATAAAACAACTATTTTTCCCTTCCCAGGAAATCTCCGCGCTCAAAAACATTCTTAACTATAAAACTCTTGCCCTGCCTGGCTTTTCTCCCAACACCCAGGTTTTCATCCCTTTCATTCTGCACAAGAAAAACATCATTTTCAGATTCATCCTTTAATATGCTTCTTTCAAGGGCGTCGCGCCTGCAGAGAAATAGCCACTCCGCTTTTTCATTAACAAAAACCTTGTTTTTGCTTGACTCTGAGAGCTTTTCAAGCAAGTAAAGGCTTGGCTTAAAACCTTTTTTTGTGTCCTCGCCAATAGGGAGGCCTATGCTGTAAGGCTCCAAGCTTATCTTATCCTTAACACCAATTAAGTGAAGGGGAGCCTCAAAATATTTTTTTCTAATCCTAAAGATGTGCTCAACTTCTTTTTCTGAGAATTGAGAGGAATAATTGTTTACAATATCCATTTTTATTTCAGTTCCGTGTAAGGGTCCAGCTCTTTTACTAAGTTCTTTATCTTTGTCTTTATGAGCCCGGGGTTCACCCTGTCTATCTTATTGCTTATT
>SLSH01000190.1 GCA_007130555.1 Bacteroidales bacterium | reverse complement strand
TCGAAATGCTCCTGGAGGCATTGCCACAGGGGCGATGCCTTGGGTCGGCGCGGACGATAGACTTGATCCACCATGCCGACCAGTGTATAAAAGGGGGTGTGTCATCTAACGGCATACCCCTGAAGAAAGTTTGTGAAAAATGAAGGCAGGTTCCAGACCGCAGTACTACCGCATCCGGCGCATGGTCCAGATGGTGCGCGAGGGCGCCGAGACCGGCTCTCTACCAAACAGCAGCGACTTCATGCGGGAGTTCGAGGTATCGCGCCGCACCGTGGCGCGGGACCTGGATTTCCTGCGTGATGAGGAACGCGCCCCGCTGGCTTACGACGACGCGCGACACGGATTTCGCCTGACCGACGAGACCTACACGCTGCCGCCGGTGCGGATCAGCCGCAAGGAAGCGTTCAGCTTCGGCCTCGCCCGCAAGCTCTTGGCCCACTACGAGGGCAATTGGCCACCTTATGGCTGGACGACGAGATTCTCGCCGAAGAAACCGGCCCCGTTTCCGGCCCCGGCGCCGAACTGGTCATCGATATCGATCACCCCTATGCCGCCTCCGGCGGGACCTATGCGGACGCCACGGTTTCCTATCCGCTCAAACGCGGCGCGATATATACCGTTGTCCATGGCTTCGGCGGTTCAATGACCGGCCAGCCGCTGGACCAGCGCCGCCGCTTGCTGGAGGCATACCGTGAGCAGAATCTGCCCGAAAGCTCGCGCGAGATCATGACCGAATCACTGAATATTGTCGGACAAAGCTGGATGGAACAAACCTCGCTGGCGGGACGGCTTATCAACCGTCTGGCGGGGGTACGCCGTGTCACCCACCACCGTTTCGGTGTAGCGGCTCAGGAGGAAGGCTTTTATGTCGATGTGAAGGCGCAGTTTGGCGCTGGCGGTTCACTGTCCGGCGACCCGGCAGTTTCCACGGCAGCCTTTTTCCTGGTCATCGGCGACTAAAACACGTTTTTTCACACTCATTCTTGAGCTTCCCCTCCTGTTGCGGCATGGACAGCCATTTTAAATACATGAAACGCATCAATCAACTGTGGCAGCAGCTTTTTCAACCCCTCGATTGTACCTGCTGATGGTTGCCTTCCTTGACCCAACTGGTCCAGGACGCAGGGTCCATATAGCCCTGAACGGAAGCTTCCGGCGTGACGACAATCTTTGCGCCGGCCCGGGCGGCTTGCCGAATCATGGATGTCAAATTGCGAACATTGCCCTCCGTATCGCCTATGGGCGAATGACATTGGATGGCGGCCACTCGGACCGTGTTCGTGCCGTCGTCAGAGCCCGTGTCGCCTGCCTTGGCCGCCATTGAATGGTCTTCTACCGACATCTCCCTATATGCGGGTTGACGGCCGCAGCCGAACAATAGACATGCCAGAACGAAAACAGACGGAAAAGACAGGGCGTTTTTCACGCGCATTGTTTCTCCAGTTCGGTTATACGAATGCCCCGAACAAATGAGAAATGGAAGCGATTGTCACAACTGAATGTCCAAGTCCAGATTGCGGGGGATCGGATCCGGCTTGGGCGGGTCGGGATCGCGCCACGCGGCCGTTTTCCAGTCGGCGCCGTTCCAATACGTCATGCCCTCGCGGCCAAGATCGCGAAGCGGATGATGGCGAGCGAAAAACGCTTCGACATTCCCTTCCCGGAGAAAACGGCGGAGGTGACCGATGTCGCCCCGCACGTCGCCCCGCGCGATCTGCCGCTGCGCGCTTCCTTCCACGGTAGCCAGCGCCTTGAACGATAGACGATAGACGTCCGATCCGCTTTTGCTTTGAAGCTGCTCTTCGATTTCTTTCCGCGCAGGATATTCGAATGTCGGGGCGACTACGCTGGAATCGCCGTAGGTATCGCCCGCAAAGACGGCGGCCATGGCCGGCGTGTCGGAAACGCTCGCGTCGGAGGAGAAGCGTTCAAGCCTGTGCACGGTCAAAGCCGCCTGATCGCCGAACGGAATCGGTCCGTCAGGTTTCGCCCCGTACGCCCTGTGCGCGACCAGCAAGGCGCCTTCGCCAAGTCCGACGGCGCAGACGCCCGGATGCAGGCTTGCGACCGAACACCAGGCTTCGGGGCGGGCCTCTTTTCGGGCTTGCACGAAAAAGCGCGTTTCGCGCGACAGGTCGCTTTTCAGCGGGCCGTCCACGCGCCACACCAGACGTTCGGGCGTTCTCAGATCGAGAACCGCATTGGCCGGAGTTGGCGCGAAATCGTCGGGAACAGCCTGGCGAAACGCCGGCGCCCAGGCGGCGGCGATCCGTTCCAGAACCTTGGCGGCAGGCTCGGTTCCCAGGCGGAACGGCGGCTCCTTCAGAAGTACAGATGATTTGCGTGTTTTGACTTTTTCCAAATGGTTGAGAAAACGAGTTCTGCCTGGAAAACGTTGAAGAAATGAATCCAGAGATGCATGATGGCTGACATCTGCAAGAGAAATGACAGTAAACAACAAATCGCTGATTTCATCATACCTCTTATAGCCAGATTCCCGAGAGAAATCTTCTATCGCCTTTACGAGAGCGGACGGGCTCGCGGAAATCCTCCCATCGGATAGCATGGAATGCAACACCTGATCTCGCTTGTTGTCCAGCCTTTGGATAACGTGTTTCATCAAATACTGTCTTTCTGGCTCTTCCCAAATGACGGCTTTCGCCCAACCCGGCCACGATTGATCGAACTTCTTATCGAAACTCGGAACGGCGGCTTCACCTGTTCTTTTCAAGACAGTCTCGATATAAGTGTACCATAATCCTGTTTTGCGCATTTCGGGCCTTACGTACTGTCCCATGCCTACATGGCGTCCTACAATATGCACTAGGCCCCCTTGGTAATTGGGGTGCTGCTGCCAATCGTGTCCCAGCAGTTCCCGAATGTCGTCTTCTCGCGCGATTCGCTCGAAACATATCCTGGCTGTCAGACGTTCCTGCCAGGTAAGCGATTCGTCGGTCGCCGCCTCGGCCAGCCATGGCAAAGCTGTTTCGCCAAGCGCAACAACGGCGTCTCGCCGCACAATGTATGTGGCTCCGCTCGATTCCGCTGCGGATCGGATCATGTGCGAAAAATCTGTTTGCCCGGCTCCGTAGGCCATGCCAAAGGCCAGAAAGACAACGGCAAAGGAAAAACATCTCATGACGCTACTCCCAGTTCGTGACGGTTTGCCACCATGGCGGAGCGGCGGACAGCTCGCGGCTTGCCGCCGTCGCGCAATGAAGATTCCCGTACTTAATGTGCAACAACCATAACGGATAGGCCCGTGGGTCCGGCAACACGCTTGAAATATACTCGTGGAAGCCGAGATTGCCAGTGTAGCAATAATGATAAACATCATTGGCGTCAACCAGGCCGTTGACGACGTTCGGCGTCGCGGCGATGTATCCTTGCCTGGAAGGATGAAAAGGAATCGGTATCGTCACATGCATGAACAGCACCGGCATCGGCACGAATTCCACCTGCGCGGCATAGTCGCCCAAGGCGACGGAAAGCTGATTGGTGGCACTTGAAATTCTTGCCGCAACGCTGTTAACTCCAAAGGCGATATTTTCTTGCATAATCGCGTTGTACGCATAAATCACACTGCCTTCAGCATGGGCGGTGGCCGGCCGTCCCGCCTGGGCGCGGGCTACGGTGACGGTTGATCCGTTCGCGGCCGTCACCTTGAGCAATTCGTTGTTGACCCGCAAGATGTCGTTCGTGGCAAAGATCGGCGCGGCGAAGACAATGTCGACCGAGTTGGTCGAATCCGGCAACGACGACGGCAGTGTCGCGATCTTCCAATTCTCTCCTTCGTCCTTGGCGATCGCGGCATCGCGAACGGTGGCATTCGTGCCTTCGGGAAAGATGCCGAACCACAAACTGTTTGTTCCGTTTCCCGTCGCGATCTGCTCGTGCAACAGGTCCGCCGCCAGCCACGGATCGGCGTACAGAACCTTGTTCGTCGCCACCCACATGAAGATTTCGTCCACATGCCCGACGGTCATCCATTCCGTCTCGATGTCCACGACCGGCTGAATGCCCTGTCCGGCCCAGTACGGCTTCTGGTTCACATGGTTCGTCAGTGTCGAGCCGATCATGAGCTTGCCGAACGGCGCGTCCGGCAAGGGCGGCGTGGCCATGATGTTGCCCCCGTCTCCGCCTTGCGCCACCGGCCAAATATGCGTTCCGCCATTCCAACCGTATTCCGTCCGCAAATTCTCCGGGAAATCCTCTTTGAGCGGATGATTCAAGTCAATGAACAAATCGCCGTTCTGGCCTTCGGTCGTCTGGTATTTGACGAACTTGACCATGTCTTGCGGCCATCGGTCCGCGTCGCCGCCCACCCATTCGATTCCATGTATGCCGTCTATCCATGTCGAATAAATCGCCTGCGGCGGATTGCATTCCGGCGGCAGAATCATGGGCGCGACGGTCAGACGAATCGTGTCGCTGAAGACCACGTTGGTGGCCAGGTCCACGATCTGCGCCTCCAGATCGAAATGGACCGGCCAGTCGTTGGTCGTCAGCG
>SLSH01000113.1 GCA_007130555.1 Bacteroidales bacterium | reverse complement strand
AGATTTTTTAATGCAAAGGTATTTAATAACCAGCTTTTAATTTTATCTTTCTCTATATCCTCGGCATTTTCGATATAATACTCATAAGTACTTTTGTCGCAATCAATATTTATATCAAAAATTTCCTCGATTTTAATACGCCAGTTGTGAAAAGTCCGCATAGGGATTTCTACTCCATCCGAAATATAGCTTTTTGCCCATTTATCATTCAAATCTTTCAGATTTATTCTTCCTGAATTGTAAATAGTTGAAATTACCCAGATGTATTTTTTTATTATATCTACTGCCATAATAATGTTTTGTTTTTTTTACAAAGATAATTAAATGATGTGCTAAATTGTGGCATAGGTGGGTGATATTTTTGTATTAATTATCTTATCCAAGTTTATTTTCAATTAATTCTTCCAGATTTTCAGTAAAACAATTATTTACAGCTTGTGGAAAAAGCGGACTTTTGTTTTGCAAATCTTCACATGCAATAATATGTAAGCGGTTAACATTTTTTTCTAGAACTTTCAGAGCTTTAACGGAATTATATTCAGCAGATTCTCCTTCATTTTTAAAAGGTGTTGATACAAGGGCAATGGCAGGGATATTATTTTTTTTGCAAATTGCCGATAATTCTGCAATTATTCCGCTGGCACTACTGTTACGTAAGGCAGCAACTAAAATATTTTTTTTGGCAGGGCGTTTACGAATTCCACGTAAAATAATTTCTTTATGGGTTTTTACATAATTTATCCCCGATTCAAAATCACGTTTGCCACATGAATTCGGAATATTATCTCCTATATACAACTTGTCTTTCCGGCATATTTTAACATGATGTTGCAAATGATTAGCATCTGTATTAATTGCAATAAAAAAACACAGCTTATACCATTTTTCATATTTTTTATTTAAAATATCCGCACCGAAATCTCCGATAAATATTAAAAGATTATCCTTCTCTTCAATTTTTCCGGCTCTTAATAGTTTGAAAAATAAAGACAGCTGTTTTATTAAACTTTTCATATTTTGAATATTTTAGTTTTATCCGAATCTATTTCCGAATATTCAACACCATTTTCATTAATGTATATCTCGCAGTCATTTATTTCCACTATCGCAATACCATCGTAAAAACCTTCTGCCCCGTCGTATTTTGCAGGAATGACCTCATTGCCTGCTTTATCAACAAAACCATATTTATTATTTATTTTAACTTTTATAAGTTCTGTATTATACATTATGTTATGTTCTCCTACATCATCATATTTACATGGAATAATTTCTTTGCCGGTTTTATCAATAACCCCCATTTTAAGATTTCCTTTATTATCATATTTGCCTACTCTGGCTAATTCTTTATAAAATAACTTTGCCATATCATACTCCTTTTTATATAGCACAGGTTTCATTGTCTTAAAATCCACATAGATATATTTGCCGTTCTTTTGTAAATATGGCACAAGTATTTTGTCTATATTTTTCATGTGTTTAATAATTTTTATTTTACTTTAATCATATATAATTTTTACAAACAAATTTATAACTCAGATGTGTAAAAACGTGGCAGAACTTAATGAAATATGATTTTGCATAAATTTTTACATCTATTTTATATATATTTGTCAGATTATCATTAATAATAATTTAATCATATATTACATTAGCAGTTCAAACTAAATTTTGATGAATATGAGCAATATTAATATATCAAGCAATTTTATTAAAAAGCTAAAACAGCAGATATTAGCAAGTCGCTATGTGGTAGCGAAAATTGCCAATGCTGAGATGTTGCGATTGTATTTTTCGGTAGGAAAAATGGTAGATAATGAATTCAAAAAGAATAAATGGGGTGCTAAAGTTACAGATGAAATAGCGCAACGATTACAGCAAGAATTAAAAGGGTTACGAGGTTTCTCGGGGTCAAATATCAGAAAAATGAGAATATTTTATAAAGAATGGAATATGGCTGATACAATTTGTCCGACACTGACGGACAAATTAGAAAACATGGAAAATGTAATTTTACCGACGATGTCGGACAAATTGGAAAAGAGAAAAAATACATTTGGGGATAGAGTATCAAACGAAAAAGAACAATCTGTAATAAACGCTTTTTTGTCAGTTTTATTTTCTCATCACTATGAGATTATTTTAAAAACAAAAACTAAGACCGAGCGATGGTATTACATTCATAAAACGGCACAAAACTTTTGGAGTGTGAGACATCTGCGTTCGGAACTAAATAACAAAAGTCATTTGCAAGAGAAACAATTACCTAACAACTTTGAACGCACAATGCCCAATGTTTTGTCAATTAAAGCAATGCGTGCTTTTAAAGACCAGTATTTACTGGATTTTGTAAATATAGAAGATGCCGATGATGAAATTGACGAACGAGTTCTGGAAAACGAAATAGTCAATAATATTCGTAAGTTTTTAATGTCTTTGGGTAATGAGTTTTCATTTATGGGAAACCAGTTTAGACTTATTGTTAATGAAGAAGAATTTTTTATTGATTTATTGTTTTTTCACAGGGGATTACAAGCACTTGTAGCATTTGACCTAAAAAAAAACTTATGGAGTAAAAGAACCTGAAATTTGAAAACCTACTAAAATAATGCCGAATGACTCCGCTGCCAAGATTTCAAATCTTGTGGTTTGAATCACAAAACCACAAGACGCAGTCTTGCAGTAGCAGCGTAATAAGACATTATTTCTAATAATTTTCCTGAATTAAAAATTGTCTATGCCATAAATTGGCATAATTAACAATTATTATTGCAAAAAAAACAAATAAAATCAAATTTATTATCATGGAAGAAAAATTAAAATTCAGGATTCTGAACAGTATTGAAACAATTTACAAAAGCACAAAAGAAAAAGAATTAAAACCATCAGTATTGTTTAAAGTTAAAAGCGAGCTTAAAGAAATTTGCAGATATTTTGGCTGTACAGAAAATCAGGCTGTATTTATATCAGTAATTTTTGTAAATGTGTGTAAAGAAGGAATAGCCTCAAATAAGGATATTCATGAACATTTTAATACCTCTGCAATATTCTTGATGAAGTACAGCGAGGATTTTGATGAATTGGTTGAAAAAGGAATAATCAAATATTCATTGCACCCTAAAGGAAGACACAAAAGAGCTTATGTAAATGAGGGAGTTTATATTATTCCGGATAAAATCATTCAGGCTGTTCTTAATAGTAAAACTCTGCCGGAACTTAAAGACGGGGTATGCAATACAATATTTGAATTATTTGAAAAACTGAACGAATTCAGAGAAGAAGCTGAAAATGGTGAAATAAGTGGGAATGAACTTTTAAGGGAATCGCAAAGATATATTACTGCATATAAAAAATTTGATTTCATTAAAATAATACTGGATTTTAAACTTAAGCCTGATGATAATTATGTTTTGATGTACCTTGTATGGAATACAATTAATGGTTCAAATGCTCTTGATGTCAGCAGTTGCGTTGATTTAATATATTATTCAAAATCAAGACGTCTGGATTATGCACAACAATTATTTAATGAAAATAATAAACTTTTAGAAAATGATATGATTGAAATTGAAGAAGCAGATTATTTTGATAAAACAAGAATCAGGTTATCCGAAAAAACAATCTCTTTTTTGCAGGAATGTGGCATTAAGCTATATCCTAAAAGAAGAAAAAATAAAAACATTATTACACCTGATGAAGTAAAAACAAAAAAGTTAATTTATAATACAAAAGAAGCCGTTGAAATAACTATGCTCAGTAAATTTATGACTGACTGCAAATTCAGAAATTTACAAAAACATTTTGAATCAAAAAGTCTGATAAAAGGCATTACTGCACTATTTTATGGCGTACCCGGTACCGGAAAAACCGAAACCGTATATCAAATTACCCGTCAAACGAAAAGAGAGTTAATGAGTATAGATATGAGTCAGTCAAAATCAATGTGGTTTGGGGAAAGTGAGAAAATAATAAAGCAGATTTTTATGGATTACAAAGAATACTCAAAGCAATGCAACAGAACTCCGATTTTACTATTTAACGAAGCAGACGGAATAATCTCAAAACGTAAAGATGTCGGCTCGTCAAGCTTAGCTAAAACTGAAAATACAATGCAAAACATTATTCTTGAAGAACTTGAAAAGTTTGAGGGGATTTTTATTGCAACAACAAATCTTTTGTCAAATATTGACAAAGCATTTGAACGAAGATTTCTTTTTAAAATTGAATTCTGTCATCCGGACAAAACCGTAAGTACAAAAATCTGGAAATTAAAATTCCCCGCCCTATCAATCAATTATTGCAAACAATTAGCAGAAGAATTTAATTTCTCGGGAGCCGAAATTGACAATATCCTCCGAAAAACCGAAATGCACTCCATACTTCACAACAAACCCGTAAACTATAATCAAATAATAGAATTCTGTAAAGCAGAAAAATGGGATGAGAAAATTAGTGGCAAAAGAATTGGGTTTGGGAGGTAGGTAAAACAAAATTTCAAGCAATTTTTCACTTTT
>SLSH01000424.1 GCA_007130555.1 Bacteroidales bacterium | reverse complement strand
TAAATGATTTTTTTATTAATAATAAAAATGCCTTTAAAATAGTTTACTTAGGAAGATTTGATGAAGTAAAAAAAAATCATGGTTTCCCTCTTTTAATGTTAATAGACAGTATTTATGAACTAAAAAAAAATGGTTATAACATAGTTTTGGTTTATATAGGATGGGGAGCATTAATTAATAATATGAAAGAAAAAGTTAAAAAATTAAAATTAGAGAACAATGTGTTTTTTCTCGGTGCCAAAGCAAATCCAGAAGATTATCTGCCTTTTTTTGATTTAGGACTTGGAGGAGCAAATACTAATGCCGTCTGTCAGGAAATGTCAATTATTGGATTGCCTCAAATACAAGTTAATAAACTAAAATCTGTAGGTAAAGTACCTTGGAGTCATAAAAAAAATATGTTATTATTTGAGCCTTTTGATAATGACAGTTTAACAGAAAATATTAAATTTGCCATTGATAATCCCGAAATACGAGAAAAAATAGGCAGAAACATCAAAGAAGACATTAAAGAATATGTATTAGGATATGAAGAGGGTGGAAAAAAATATTTAGAGGAGTTCAATAAATTGTTAAATAAATGAAAAAAAATAAGATTTCATTAGCTAAACCGAATATCCAAGAAGCAGATATTTTAAGACTTCAAAATGTCCTGAAATCAGGAAACTTAGTACAAGGGAAAGAAGTAGAATTTATTGAAAGTAAAATCTGCTCTTACCTATATTCTGATTTTGCAAGCATGGTAGCAAGCGGCACGGCAAGTTTACATATAGCTTTGAAAGTTTTGGACATTGGTATTGGTGACGAAGTGATTATACCTGCTTTTTCTTTTATCGCTACTGCAAATGTTATTGAATTAGTAGGTGCAACTCCTGTTTTTGTTGACATTAATATCGATACTTTTAATATTGATGAAAAAAAAATAGAAGAAAAAATATCTGCCAAAACAAAGGCTATTATGCCTGTGCATGAATTCGGATTGTGTGCAAATATGCCCGAAATATTAAAAATAGCAAAAAAGCATAGCTTATACGTCATTGAAGACGCTGCATGCGCATTGGGGGCAAAAATTAATAATAAGTTTGCAGGAACTTTTGGAGATTTCGGCTCTTTCTCTTTTCACCCGCGTAAAGCAATTACTTCAGGCGAAGGTGGTTGTATTATTACTAATAATAAAATATACAATAAACAAATTAAAACATTGCGTAATCATGGAATAGAACACGGGAATGCCCCAATAAATTTTATTGAAGCAGGATTTAATTACAGAATGACCGACTTTCAGGCATCTTTATTAAATGGACAGTTAAACCGACTTGAAGATATAATTGAAAAAAGAAATGTTTATGCAAACATATATTCCAATAAAATTAAAAACCAAAACATTAAATTACCAACTATACCGAAGAATTATAACCACACTTGGCAAACCTACCATTTGTTATTAAAAGATGAAAGTACAAGAAATAAACTAATGGTATATTTACTGGGAAATGGAGTCCAATCAAATTACGGAGCACAATGTATGCCCTGTATGACATACTATAAAAATAAATATAAGCATAATTCAGAAATTAAATTCCCGAATGCATATAAAGCATACTCTTGCGGATTAGCAATACCACTTTACGAAAATCTAAGTATTGAAGAAGTAGAATACATCATTAATCTATTAAATAAATTTTAGGTGATTATTTAGCTGTTAGTAAAATTATACTATGAGCCCGTAGGGCTCAAATATTTGTAACCCCGACTTTCAAGTCGGGGGTTAAACAAATACAAGATAAGACCTTTTGGCATAAGTATTTGCAACAAGCAGGGCAAGTGGGAGGGTGCAAATACTATGACAAAAGAGCTTACAAAAACAGCTAAATAATTACAATTTTAGATTTTATTTTTTCGAAACATTAAAACAAAACCTTATTACCATAGTAATCAAAGAAAACCACACTACCCAAACCTTATTACCTTATGAACGCATAACAGTTCCAACATCTCGCTCATTCAGATTTGCAATCCGAGTGTTCAATTCTTTTCTTTATTAAATTATTTTATAAAACAGATAGTGTTTTGTCTCAATTTTTTTCCTATTTTTGTAACAAAATAAAACAAAAAATGTTAGATAACAAAAAAATTTTCATAACAGGTGGTGCAGGTTTTATTGCCAACACTATAATTAAGCAATACATTAAAAAAAACCAAATTATTGCTTTTGATAATTTCCACAGAGATACATTAACAAATAGCGGACTTGCAAATCATAAAAATTTGACAATTGTAAAGGGAGATGTATTAGATAAAGAATTGCTGATAAAATCAATGAAAGGTGCAGATGTTGTTGTACATGCAGCAGGCATAGCGGGTATAGATACCGTTATACTCAAACCTGTTCATACAATGCAGGTAAATATGATTGGTACAGCAAACGCATTAGAAGCAGCACATATAAATAATGTTAAAGACAGGTTTATTGACTTTTCAACATCAGAAATTTTCGGATCTATGGCTTATAAGTCCGAAGAAAAAGATAATACCGTTTCAGGCTCTGCAGGTGAAGCACGCTGGACTTATGCTGTATCTAAACTTGCTGCCGAACATTTAGCACATGCTTACTACAAGCAATACGGACTGCCAACAGTAAGTGTAAGACCTTTTAATGTTTACGGACCCGGACAAACAGGCGAAGGTGCTATGCAGATTTTTATTAAAAGAGCACTGAAAAATGAAGATATTTTTATAAATGGTGATGGTACGCAAATCAGAGCCTGGTGCTATGTTGACGATTTTGTTGACGGAATTATTAGATGTATTGAAAATCCTAAAGCAATCGGCGAAAGTTTTAATATCGGTAATGCCAGAGCAATTCTAACCATACTGGGATTGTCTCAAACAGTATGCAGAGTATTAAATTCAAAATCAAAAATTAAACATAGAAAACAACTTTCTGCAGATATTGAGCTTAGAATTCCTTCCGTAAAAAAATCCGAAGAGATTCTTGACTTTAAAGCTAAAATTGATCTGGAAGAAGGTATTAAAAGAACTGCTGAGTGGTTGAAATCAGTAAATTGATACTATGTTTTTTGTAGAGAATTATAATAATATTACGAGATTACAAGAATGTTGCAAAAGAAAAATAAATATAATTTACAAAGTATTTTAGAACTGGGTGAAGGGCAATTTATTGAATTTAAAGAGTCTTTGGATAATACTATATCTAAAGAAATTGTGGCATTTGCAAATGCATCGGGAGGGGTTATTTATTTGGGGATTACGGATTCTGCAATAATTAAGGGTATTGAAATATCAAATAAACTAAAATCACAAATACAAGATATTGCTCGTAATTGCGATCCTTCTATTAACATATTATTGACACAAATTGAAAATATTTTAGCCATAGAGGTTATTGAAGGATTAAATAAACCATACTCTTGTTCTTCCGGTTTTTATATGCGTATGGGTGCTAATTCTCAAAAAATGCAAAGAGACGAAATACTAAAACTTGCCATTAAATCAGGGAAAATTCGTTACGATGAGCAAATTTGTAGTAATTTTGATTGGAAAGATTTTGATGATGAAAAATTTGAATATTACCTTAAATTAGCTCGAATTTCAAACAATATGCCTAAAGAGGATATTTTAAAGAATTTACGCATACTTACAGATGATGGCATTACAAATGCCGGAGTGCTTTATTTTTCAAAACAACCATATAAATATGTTATAAGCTCAAAAATACGTTGTATTCATTTTAATGATGATAAACGAGTTGATATTTTAGATAAAAAAGAAGTTGACAAAGGCATTATCGGAAATATTGAATTTGCGGTAGCATACTTAAAAGAACGCATACCTGTAAGATTTGAAATAAAAGATTTAAAACGAGATGAGTTCCCTGAATATCCTATAGAAGCATATCGCGAAGCTATTGTTAATGCAATTATTCATTTTGATTATTTTCTCGGAGATACTATTGCTATTGAAAAACTAAAAAGCAGTATTATTATTAACAATAAAGGAGAATTATTATTTCCTAAAAGTGAATTTGGTAAAAAAAGTGAATCCAGAAACCGTTTATTAGTTGATTTACTTGCACGAACCGATTTTATGGAAAAAGCAGGTACCGGTATAAAAAGGGTAAGTGATGCTTGTATTGGAAATGGCAATAAGTGTAATTTTGAATTTTCTGACTCATTTTGGATAACCTTTGAAACCAATGTCACAGATAAGGTCCCCGATAAGGTCCCCGATAAGGTCCCCGATAATTTAACAGAAAATCAGAAATTAATTATTCAATTAATTCAACAAAATAATAGTATTTCGTTATCTGAAATAGCTGAAATAATTAAAATTTCTAAAAGAAAAGTATTAGATAATGTGAACAAACTTAAAGATTGTGGTGTGGTAATGAGAGTTGGACCAAATAAAGGCGGACACTGGAAAATAACAAATAAACCGATATAATGATGATAATTGACAAACACCTAAATATTAACAGTAGAGATTTTGTTGATGAGATTGCTATGAAAAGTAATAAT
>SLSH01000282.1 GCA_007130555.1 Bacteroidales bacterium | reverse complement strand
TTGTGCTATAATATTAAAATTTATAGCAAAAATACCTAGTGCTAATAATAAGATTTTTTTGATTTTCATATTATCATTAAATTACTTTTTATAATATTTGAAAAGAACTGCAAATATAATAATATTATACATAAAAAAATTTTCAACAAAAAAAATAACGTATAAAATATTTATTTATTACATATTTCATGAATTTTATTAAAAATTTAATTAAGTATTACTAATTTTTCGAATTTTTCTATCATATTTCCGTTTGGTTCTCTTACTTTTAATTTATATATATAAACACCTTTTGCTAATTTGTCGCCGTATTCATCTCTTGCATTCCATGCAATAGGATGACTTCTGAAGCCGTCACTCATTACTGTTGCATCAATTGTTTTTATATGTTTCCCTGATAATGTAAAGATTTGTATCAGTACATCCAGTTGAGTATTGGGTTGATTGTGTGCAAAATAGAATTCCGTGCTTGTAGAAAAAGGATTTGGATAATTAAAAATATGTTCAATTACTAACTCGGAAGAATTTGCAACAATAAAATCTGTAAAAGTTTCTGCGCTGTTATTCAGGACATCCCATGCTTTTAATTTTAATGTATGAGGACCTAATTCCAGGTCTGAAAGTTGATATTCAATTTTTCCCGACCTGAAGTCATCAATTTCGGCAGTATAAAAATTATTTAAAACTACTACATCTCCTGTATTATCATTTAATGTCATAGTAATATCATGACCTATACCGCTACCAACAGTATTTATACCCACTTCGGAATAAAGATTTGCAAGTAATATTGGGTTTTCGTCTGTAATTCCACCATGAATAAACTGTTCGTTATTCATAAAAAGTTCAATAATAGGTTCTTCACTTGCAGTAACGGGATTATCCGAACTCCCCCCGATAATAAAACTATTGTCATATCCGTGCGCTTCTGCACTCGGGGTGTTATACGCATAATAGCTTATTTTACCATAGTCATAAAAGTATGTAATATCAATAGGTACAACAAAACTAAAACTGAATTTACCATTTACTACGCTGGCTTGTCCGTTAAATAAAATATTTTTTTGAGCCGTATATGTTAAAGGACCAAATCCGTCGTTTGCCTGTGTTGTATATTCCATTCTTTTATCATAAACGGTAGGATTTACAATTCCGTTAAAATTTTCAATTATACTGCCATTATTGTCATAAATAGCACCATCTATGGTTACCAAACTTTGGGATGATATTGTATCATTAAACCCAGAAACATCTATTCCGTTTATTTTTGTGGTTTTTATGTCATATTTTGGAATTGATGGTCTTAATGCTGGACTGCCAAGCAAAGTAAATGCCAGTTTATTGCTATTCCCCGGCAGATTATTTTTTGCAAAAGCGGTTGATTCTCCAAGACTATAAACACTGTTATTATCATCTTTTTGTAAAAAGATATTATAGAATTTGTCTAACAGAGCATAATTTCCTGATGCATATGCCAGTCTTGTCGTAGAAAATATAGCAATACCGCCTCCATTTGGGTTTAACAATACCATTTCTCCTCCCGAAACAATCTCGTGATTATCAAAAGGTGCAAAAGAACATGTTGCCGCAACAAATATCGGATATTTATTTTTATTATTCCAGTTTTGTATCATACTTAGTGTTAAAACTATTTCATGTGCCCAGCCTTTTTCATTTCCGTGTCCTATCCAGTTAATTAATAATGCTCCGCTGTTTACTCTGTCGTTTATTGCTTGATTTACTTCTGGATACCTTTGGCCTTGTATAGTAACAATTTGTTGATAATCATCAAGATAGATTTTATCAATATTATATACAGGATGATTTGTGTCAATCTTTGAAGTTAATCGTTCCGAATCAGCTTGGTGAACAGTTTCATTTTTATCAAAATCATCAGCGATAAAACATAATATATTTTTCCAGTTTCCATAGCTTTGAGGCCCGTAATAGGCATTCATTTTATTTACAATATGTTGTGCTTCTTCAACGGTTTTTACGGGCAATCTGCCAACTCCCATATCCAAATCTTCACTTCCGGTTACATTGCCTTCTCCTTCGTCTAATAATACATAAAAATCATCTGATACCGCAGAAATAGGTGTTAATGACTGCAAGGGTTGATATGTAGGTATAAAATTTGTAACTGTAGGGTCTGATGATTTGTTATCATAACTACCGTCACCAACCAGCAAGATGTTTTTTGGAATTTCTGCATCGGTATTTGCCCTGTCATACAGCATTTTGACAAAATTTCTTATGGCACTTATATCAGGAGTTCCCGAGGAAAATTCATTGTAAATTTCTTCGGGCTTTACAATAATAGAACTGTAATTGTCGTAAGTTTCATGAATGTTTTTTATTTGTTGTGCCTGTGCATAAAAATTCGGATGAGTTACAATTATTAAATCTACGGGAGATAAAGAATGTAAATTTTGATTTGTAACGAGACCGACATTCGAAGCATTTTTGTAAATCGGAGAGGGGAAACTTGATACGGGATTAAATGCAATATATTCTCTTAATTCAGATGCATCTGAATTAAATGTAAGGGTAGTATTATTTAAATTACCGTTAATTTTTTTATAGTTTGTTCGATTGGTAATATCCCAAATTATTGTAGAATTATTTGCATTCTGAATATTATATTTTGCAATATTTCCGGCTCCTGTCGATTTTGTATCCCTGAATTGTACAAAATTGCTACTCATTATAAGATGTCTTCTGAATTGTACAGAAATAAAATCGAGCCAGCCCCGGGAATCCGAACTGGATTTATTATAAGTAAGATTATATGTAAATGTTGATGAAGACGGTAATATTCTGAAAGTATTTAAATTGTTGGTTTGGGCGTATGCAGCTGTACTGCCGGTACCCACACTTCCTATCTGTATTAAATTTTGTTGTTGTCCGTTGATACTTAGCGTAAAACTACTTGGCGATGACGATCTTGCAGCAAGTTTTACTTTTACAATTGCAGTATCTTGTGTAGAAGTATTCGGAAAATTGTGACTAAAATTATAAGATAAGTGATAATCAAAAAGTCTCCAGAACCATCGCCTTCCGGAATTTATCAGATTTATAGAATCTTTTTCCAGAAATCTGTAATCATCATATTTATTTACTTCTATATTATATTCCGAAAGTGAATTAGCAGGTTGGGCTTGCTTCCATGTTCCTCTGTCAGAAATAAAATAATGAGCAAAATCCGAATATAAATGAAAATCATGATATGCATCGTTTGTTGTACCGAAATGGTAGTTATGAGGTCCGTCTGCATAAAATAATATATAGTCCCCCTCATTAAAAATACCGTCATTATTTGCATCAACTTTTAATATCGGTCTTTCAGGCAAGTCGTCATATACATCATTTGCAACAATCTTCGGCAACATTCCGCCGTAACCGAAAACTCCGATATTATTAAAATTATTAAATCCCATCTCTGTTAACTGTTCATAGGTAATCTTATATATCCCGTTACTTGAAAGTTTTATCTTATACCATCTGCCCGAAGATAATTTGGAATTATATGTATATTCTTTCTTCGTTTTAAGCTCCATGCTTTGACGATAAGAAATTTCCGCTTCAAAATAAACCAGACGTTCTATAATACCTGTGCCGGGATTTTTTCTTAAAGGTACAAGTTCAAAAGAAATATTATTTTTTTTTCTGAAAGTTCTGAGATATGCTTTAACTTCGGGTTCTTCTTTGATGTTTTCAATGTGTAATACTCCCTGTAAATCATTTGGAGCAATAGGAGCATATTTTGTGTTTAAAAGTGATACATTATTAATTATAATGTCAGAATTTATATCTTTTTTTATAAAATAAACAGGAAAATTATCGAAACTTCTGTTAAAAGCATTTGAAAAATACAGCATTGTTTCAGTATCTCCTTCTAAATTATAAGTGGTTTTATTATTCTGCCATTGAATTGAATCGGAAAAACGAATTGTTTGAGCAACGGAAGTGCATAAAAAAAATAAAAACAATAATATTAGAATTTTCGTTTTAAAATATTTTATAATATTCTCATTAATTTTTTTTGTCATGATATTACAAAAAATAAAAAGATATGCCTAACCAAATTCAATTAAATCAAAATCAAAACGAAGTTTTACATCATATTATTGTAATTAGTGTATAATTTAGGATTTGGATGATAAAAAAACGTTAAATTAAACATATATTGCAATTACTTATGTGTTTACAAAAACTTTAACAAGTGTAAAACGATATTGTAGTTTAATAGTTTAAGAAAACATATAAATTTTATGATATGATTGTATTTTTTTATGTTTTTAGTAACTCTTTGTTAATAACTTCGTATTTATGGTTTGAAATTGATAATGATATTTATTATAAATTTGTGTTTTATAAATAATGTTTTTTTTTAATACTTGTATAATAGCAATAAGTTTGAATAAAGAAAATTACACTTATGAAATTATTGATAGAGTTGGAAAATTTTCTTTGTCTGTTATCGGAATAACAACTCCGAAAGATTTTATTGATAAAATTGGTAAACAATCGGGAAGGAATTCTAATAAAAT
>SLSH01000384.1 GCA_007130555.1 Bacteroidales bacterium | reverse complement strand
TATAAATATTTAAAATATTTTTGTTTTTTTAATCCTTAAAAGAAATAATTAAATTATTTGTCTGAATATTTATAAATTATAATGTATTTTTGGATTTTAAAGATATAAAATATGATTGAAAAAATTATTGAAAAATATAAAAACAAAAAGAAACAATTTTTTCTGGATTTTCCGGAAAAACATAAAAATCAATATGCTTTCGCAGGAGTCGGAAGTCATAGTATTTCAAATCTATATCCCGTTTTATCATATCTAAGTGTACCGTTAAAAATGATATATAGCAGGTCTTTGGCAAATGCCGAAAAAATGGCAAAAAGATTTTCCGGGGCAGTTGGAGTAAATGATATTGACAGTATTTGTAAAAGTCCCAATATTAATGGAGTTTTTATTTGCGTAAAATCCGAGATCCATTTTGAATTGGTGAAAAAATGTTTGGAAGCAGGTAAGCATGTTTTTGTTGATAAACCTCCATGTACAAGTTTAAAAGAGCTTGAAGAATTGATAGAACTTGAAAAAGAAAAAAAAGCAATTTGTGTCGTAGGTTTACAAAGAAGATATTCCAAAATCTACGGATTGCTTTCCGGAAAAATCTCAAAAGCAATAAGTTATAATTATAATTTTTATACAGGAGCTTATCCCGAAGGAAATATTATTTACGATTTGTTTATTCATCCGATTGATATTTTGATTTACTTATTTGGAGCAATAACTGAAGTTAAATCTAATGTTGTAAAAAATCAAAAAGGATTGAATATTTCTTTATTGACAAAACATGATAGCGGTTGTTGCGGTACGGTTGATTTATCAAGTATGTACTCGTGGCAAAAAATTGAAGAGAATTTACGGATTGTAACTCCCAAAAGCGTTTTTCGTGCAGAGTATCCTGTTTTTTTAAGTGAAACAAATCTGCAAGGTCAAATATTTGGGATGCCTATGGAAAAAGTAATGCCATCAAAATATAGTCGTCAAAATATTTATTATGACAATAATTATTTAAATCCCGTTAAAGAATATAATACATTGACATATCAGGGATTTTTTGATGAAATAAATACTTTTGTAAATTTGATTGAAAACGGGAAAGGAGAGAATAAAAGCTCTCTGAAACAATTAAACCCTGTTTATGATTTAATTGAAAAAATCGAACAAAATATTTCCCGATAGAATTATTGAAAAATTATCACTATTGTCCGACTAAATTTCAACATTCTTTCTGCCACAGAATCACAAAAACACTAAATGGCACTAAATCAAACGCTTAGCTTCGTGCAGATTTTGTGTTTTAATGGCAAATATAAAAAAACGACACTACTCTATGGTTGATTGTCATGAATGGCACTCTTGTCAAAGGGTTTTAAAAGTTTTTTTTAATTATTATTGAAAAGTTATATTACTTTTACTGCAGACGCTTTAAATGACAAGAATATTTTTTTACCCGATTTTATTTCCATTTCTTCAAAAGAATGTTTCGTCATGCTAACCCATAGATTAATCCCACAATAAACTTCAATGTCATATCCTGACTTTGTAGGAAAAATATTATTTACAACCCCTTCAAAATTATTTCGGGCACTTGATATTATCCTGTTTTCGGAAATCAGAATATTATTATTGTCAATAATAATGCCGATAATATTTTCAGAATTTATTTCAGAAATTTCAATAAAGACATAGTCTTTTTTTAACTCTTCAATCTCAGGAATTTCCGGTAAGGATAAATTATTGCTTTGTAATTTAATAGTTTTCGGACTATCATTTTTTTGTGAAACCTTATTAATTAACATGTAATTATGATTTTTCGAGTTTATTAGCTTGTCAGAAGAAAAATAGTTTTTATTTCCGCTAAACATTGCAATAAATTTGTTTTTGGGAGAATTAAAAATATTTTCCATATTTCCGCTTTGCAGAATTTTTCCATTATCAATTACAGATATTTTATTTGCCATATTTACGGCTTCCTCAAAATTATGAGTTACATGTATTATTGTGATCCCTTGTGCGGAAATTTTTTTCAATAATTTTTTCAGAGAAACTATCAGTTGTGAATCAATTGCAGAAAAAGGTTCATCAAGTAATAATAATCCGGTTTTTGTAACAAGATTTCTGGCTAATGCTACTCTTTGCTTTTCTCCGCCGGATAATTTATCAATATTTCGGCATTTTAAATTCGATATTTCGGTAAAATCCAGATATTCATCAATTAAACGGATTCTTTCTTGTTTTTTAATCCTTTTAACTTTAAGCGGGTACTCAATATTTTGTTTAACATTCAAATGCGGGAATAGCGCAAGTTCCTGAAATAAAAATGAGATATTTCGTTTATTTGGAGGTAAATCAGTTATATTTATATCATTATAAATTATTTTACCGCTATCTGTTTTTTGGAACCCTGCTATACAATTTAATATTAAAGTTTTTCCCGAACCTGAGGGACCCAATAAAACATGATATTCTCCCTTTTGAATATTCAAAGAAACTTCATTTAATTTGAAATCAGGAAAACTGACAGATATTTTATCCAGTTTTAACATGTTTTATTTCGTTTTTTATTTGTAATTAAAAAGAAAAACAGGAATATTATCATACATATCACAATAAAAATAGCTGCAATAGGTCTTGCGTTTGACAGTCCGAAAGCAGTAAATCTGTCATAAATTAATATCGGAGTAATTGTCGGGAAATATGCGAGCATAATTACTGCTCCGAATTCGCTGATACCTCTTGAAAACATGAGAATTAGCCCTGAAAAAACGGATTTTTTTGCAATAGGTAATGCAACGGTAAAAAACACTCTTATTTTTGACGCTCCAAGATTAAGAGCTGCCTGTTCGATTTTTTCGGGTATTTTTGAGAATCCGTCTATTGAAAGAAAAATCAAAAAAGGGATACTTACATAAGCCATCGCTACGGCAATACCGAGAGGATTATCAATAAAACTGAGTCCTATTTTATCTGCCATTTTACCGATAAGTGTATCTCTTGAAACAAGTCCGAGAATTGCAATTCCGCCCGCTGAATGAGGTATTACGATAGGAATATTGATAATTCCCAGCAACAAATTCTTAAATCTGAATGAATTTCTTGCAATTAAATAAGCCAAAGGAATTGCAAAGATTGCACAAAACAAAGTAGCTGCAAGCGACACCCATAATGTTAAAAAAACACTGCTTTGTACTTGTTTGTCGCGACTTGTTTCAAAAACCGTATTCAATTCGGTTGAAAAAAACAAATTAAAAATAGGAGCAACAATAAATAATAAAGCCAATCCCCCAAGCAAATATAATATCAGATATTTTTTTTCGCGTATCATTTATTTATTTCAGAAAAAATGCAAAAATAATGACTTTCAGTAAAAAAGATAAGGATATTTATTCTTTGTTTTTATTTTACAAAGAATAGAAGTATTTTTTTAATTTATAAATCTTCTGCGTCTTTAATTAGCTTATCTCCTTGTTTTTTTGCTGTATTTACAATATTATCTCCTTCACTTTTTGCAGTATTCACAAGATTATTTGCATTTCTGTCTGCTTCCCTTTCAACATTATTAGCTTTTTTGTCTGCTTCTTCAATTAATTTATCCGCAGATGCTTTTGCGGTTCTTTCGGCAAGAGGATTACTAGCTTGACTAATTAGTCTGTCTCCTTGTGTTTTTGCTTCTTTTCTGATATTATCGGCAGTATTTTTACCTACTCTGCGAATTTCGGAAGCTTGTTTTTCGGCTTCTTTAATCATTGCATCACGTTTTCGTTCAGCTTCTTTAATTATTCTATCAGCTTCTTCTCGAGCCTTTAAAATTGCTTCATTTTTAGCTTCGTCAATAGTTTCTTTAACAGTTTCTTTAACATCTTCGATTTTTTCTTTAATCTCTTCAACTACTTGGTCTTTAAGGTCTGTAAGAGCATCTTTTGCAAGATCCTTAAGATTTAAACTTATTTTAGGCTCATTAACTGTTCCGGTTATAAATACCTTAAAATCAATGTCGTCGGATAAATCTGTTTTAAGTCCAAGTTTTTTAAATTCATCAAGAGTATTTTCGGCAAGTTTGTTTGCCTCTCCGCCTAATTCTGACCGCGGTATCGTTAAATCTATTTCATAATTAATTAACATCTCAAGAGTATTATACCCGGAAGCAACGGCTTTTGAATTACCAAGTTTAATATCAAAAGGCTTAATCTCCACTTTACCGTCTTTTATAGAATAATTTATTTTAATATCTTTAACTTCGGGGTCTTTAAATCTCTCATTTTTAATTAAGTCCGCCAGATTATTAATAGTTTTATTATCTTTAATCTTAACATTATTTGCTTTTAGATATCCGTCAACATTAATACTTTCGTAAATAAGTTCCATTTTACTGTCAAATAAAGCATTCAGAGTAAAATCAGTATTAATTGCCCCGTAACAATATTCTAAAATCGGCGCTAAAGTATCAAGTGATGAAAATAATGTTCTAAGTGTCTGAAATTCAGCATTACTTATGTTTAATCCGAAATCAACTTCGGGATTCATTTTATTTACTGTACTATAGCTTCCATTCATAATTATTTTACTGCCAAGAGTTT
>SLSH01000358.1 GCA_007130555.1 Bacteroidales bacterium | reverse complement strand
TCGTACCGACAAATTACGGAAATTTTATCAGTTTTAATGATAACGGCACACAATTAATCGCTGTTGATGATTATATAGAAATTGACGAAGGATTTTCGGTAAATACAATTAGTACTGCTGCAGACCAAGCTCTTACCGAAGGTACTAATTGGTATTCGGGTGCAGCAAATGATTGTATTACAGTTGGTTATTATAATGTAACCAATCATCAGGATTATCATGGTTTTCGATTTCAAAATGCCGCAATACCACAAGGAGCTTATATATTATCTGCAAAATTCTATCCGTATGCTCACAACGGAGTTGCCTGCGGAGGTTCTGCAAATTCAACCAACCAACTTGACCTGATAATAAGAGGTGTAGATCAAGGTAATTGCAATGCATGGGCAGATAATACCGATGAACAGACAGGCGCTCCGGGATATAGAGTAAGAACAGGTGCGGAAACGACATGGAGTGTCCCGCAAGGCACAAGTCAGGAATGGTTTACGGGAGAACTACTTACAACTACACCCGATATATCTGCAATAATCAGCGAAGTTACAAGTGCTGCCGGATATTCTGCCGGAAATGCACTTGGAATTATTGTTGACCATAATGGCGGAACCGGAAATTTCTGGAGATATTTTGCCACAATGACTGCAATTAAAGATTACAGTGCACGATTAGAAACAAGGTTTATTAACTTTGAAAATACTATTCGTTTTCCCGATGCTCATCTTGATTATTATGTTGATGCGTTAAACTGGGATGAATTAATTTTTAATCATGATGACGACTGTCTTGGTTGTGAAGTAGTATATGAAGTCAGAAATGCTGCAAATAATCTACTAATTGCAAGCGGAACCGAAAGTCCCATTCATCTGAATAACAGTACAGCTCCAAGTGTTTATGTTCAGGTTACACTAAACAGAACATCATCTAATACCAGTCCGAAAATTCATGACCTTACTCTTACTGTTATTGACGGAATACCGCCGATAGCGGATTTTTCAGCATCCGAAACCGAAATTTGTCAGGGAGAATGTGTTACATTTACCGATTTAAGCTTAAACTCTCCTACAACATGGGACTGGACATTTAACGGAGGTACTCCTGCTTCTTCTGCGGATTCGGGACCTGTTACGGTATGCTTTGATGAAGCGGGTACATATACCATATCTTTAGAAGTTTCCAATGATGCAGGTAGTGATATTCTAAGCATAAATGATTACATAACCGTAAATCCCCTTCCTGAATTTGGTTTAACAGGTTCAGACCCTCTTTGTAACGGCGAAAGCACAGGAGAAATAGAAATTAACATAACCGATGGTTCTCCTGATTTTACGATAGAATGGGAAAGCGATTCTCATGTTACCGGACAAAATAATTATACTATTACAGGAATTTCTGCAGGGAATCACGAAATCACTATAACAGATGATAACGGATGTGTAAGTACTGAAAATATTACATTAACCGAGCCGCCGCTTGTTCTTAATATTAGTATTTCCGAACTTGAAAATCAAAACTGTAATGTGCCGGGCTATGTTGTATTTTATGTATCAGGAGGCACAGCACCGTATTCATACGATTGGCCCGCAGGTACAACTCCTCCTGACTTAACGGCAGGAAACTATACTGTTACCGTAACTGATGCAAACGGATGTGAAGATATTATTAGTTTTGAAATTATTGATGAAGGGGCAATAAATGCTGATTTAACCCTGATTTCAGAACCGCTATGCCATGGAGATAGCAACGGAGTAGTTAACCTGGAGATTTTAGACGGAACACCTGATTATCTGATAAACTGGGGAACAGGTAACGTAAGTATTTCAGAGTCAGAATATTCTTTTACAAATATTTCTGCAGGAAATTTCTCTGTTACAATTACAGATGATAACGGATGTACGACAATAGAATCAGTTGACGTAAATCAGCCGGACGAATTAACCGCAGATACTATTAGTATTCAAAATCAGATTTGCGGAATTCCGGGAAGTGCAACAATTGAAGCATCAGGAGGTACAGCACCGTATTCGTATAATTGGCCCGACGAAGCCGATGAGGTTGTCGGCGGGACAGCATCTTCGCTTCCCGAAGGAGTGTATGAAGTTACAATTACAGATGATAATAATTGTGAATATATATTTACCGTAACCATTACCGAAACCGGAACAGGCGAAATAATCATAAGCGAAAATATTACAGATATTGATTGTTTCGGTAAATCCACGGGAAGTATAAGTATTTCTGTATCAGGAGGAACTCCTCCATATACTTATTTATGGAGTAA
This sequence comes from Bacteroidales bacterium, assembly GCA_007130555.1. GTDB lineage: Bacteria > Bacteroidota > Bacteroidia > Bacteroidales > ML635J-15 > SLSH01. The sequence continues at coordinate 2,301 of SLSH01000358.1, read as the reverse complement.
CGACAATACTTCTAATACTATTTCAAATCTTAATACAGGAATATACTCTGTAACTGTAAGTGACGCTAATGGTTGTACTAATGAAAGAGAAATTACTTTAATATCTCCCGACCGATTACTCGGAAGTTTTGAAACTACTAATCCGAGTTGTTACGGAAATAATGACGCCTATATCGAAGTTACTGTTTCCGGTGGAATAGAACCTTATACTTTTATGGCAAATGACATAAGTTCAGACTTGCATTATATTCCGGGTCTAATTGCCGGAACTTATGAGATATATGTCTATGATGCCAATGATTGTGAACTGTATCTCGGAACCGCTAAAATAACGGAAGACTCACGTGTTGATTGCATTAAAATACCAAATACTTTTACTCCAAACGGAGACGGAATAAATGATGAATGGCTCATTGAAAATATAGAGATGTTCCCTGATGCCGTAGTAACAGTATTTAATCGCTGGGGACAAAAAGTGTTTAATGCAAAAGGAACCGAAGCTCCATGGAACGGCACATTTAAAAATAAAAGACGATTAGTGCCTGCGGGTTCGTATATGTATGTAATTAATCTTAATAATACGCGTACCGAAGCAGACTTGTATTTAGGAATAATAACAATAATATATTAAAAAAGTATTAATTACTAAACTTATCATAAATCTTTTTATCAAAAGCATAAATAATTACTTGTTTAGCACCTTGTTCGTTATATTTATAATTTTTAACAAGTCTTGTAATAAGTCTGATTATATCGGTTTTTAATTTGGTGGAGTGTTTTTCGAATGCTTCGGTTTCATATTCTTTAACAGCTCTGAGGAATGTCTCATTATCAATGTACGGTGCCAAAGCATTTTCTTTAATGTTTCTTGTATATTTATCAAACAGATTCTTAAATTGCGTAGTTTCATTGATTTTAAGTCCCTGTAATTTTATCTCATTTGCCAAAGTTAAAGTTATATACTCTTTCTGAGCATCATTTCTGAATTCCTCACATTCGTCATCATCGGCATCAATACCAAGAATAGTAATTTCAAAATTTTTAAATAAATCTTCTTCCACTTCTATTTTTTCACCTGTATAAAAATTATTAATCGTATCTCCAATATCATAATTTAATGCAAAAAGATAGTTTAAAATATCTTTGGTTATTTGTTTTTCGCTATAAAAATACAATGATTCTTTAATTTGTTGCAGCACATTATAATCATATAAATTCTCAAGAGATTCGATAAATCCTTCAGGGATACAATCTCTGATTTTTTCGTTATCTGTAAAGAATGATTTCACATTATCCATTGTTATCAACTTCTCGTTATCATTAAATTTTGAAATCATTCTGTTAAAAATTGAAACCGAATATCTGCCCGAAAAACCTTTTTTCCCTTCTGATTCCGATTCTGATATTATTGTTCTTCTGACTGTTTTATTAAAATTTTTAACGTCTTCCTCGCTAAGCCATTTAGGTATTATTCCTTTATACAAATCCATTTTTAACAATAAAAAATCTGAATCTATATATTGAGAATATTTATTTTCATCTTTAAGCCAATCTCTAATTGTTTCGGATTCTCCTTCCAGTCTTGTGGAAATAATAATTTTTGCAAAATTATTAAGTACGCCCGGTAAAAACATATTTTCCAGATCTGCATCGAATTTATGTTTATACACCGAAACTTCTGCCTCATAATCAAGAATATAAGGAATATTTACATGAATTATTCTGTCCTGAAATGATTTTACGTTTTCGTAATGTTTTTTATCTTCGGGATTTACAAGTCCGAGAAACATTGATTTTATTCTTTCCTCAACATGTTCGACTTTATGAATTCCGTCACTGATAATTCCGTGTAAATTATTAAGACGTATTATATTATTATCTTTAATGTCCATAATTGCATAAATACCGTTATTTGTATATGCAAGAGGCGAAAAGATGTACTTTATTTCTTCGTGATTAAACAGGGAATTAATATGTCTCTGGATTGTTTTATCTGATAATGAACCTTTTATTATATCATCACCGGGATTATAAACAGAAATACCTCGTCCAAACTGGCGGTGGTGTTTTAGTCTTTTTGCATACAACATATTTAAGACTTCAATCGGATCTCCCAACTCGCTTAAAAGAGCATTATAAATTGAACTGCAAATACTGCATGCTTTTTCCTTAAATATCCAGTTATATTCTTTTGCATTAAAAATCTTTTCTTTCAGTTTTTTATTTGTAATTAATTCATTTAAGAATTTCTTTCTGTGTTCAACGGGAATCTGTAAAATAGGATGATCGTTATTTGGGCAT
>SLSH01000411.1 GCA_007130555.1 Bacteroidales bacterium | reverse complement strand
TGGACAATTTTTATTGTAGGATATGTAATTGTTTTTACAGCTCTTATTTCATTATCTCTCTTGTTTAGATATTTACCAAAGATAATTAACTTTAAAAGTCTGAGAAAAAATAATGAGAAAATTGAAAAAAAAGAAACTTACACAAAATATTCAAATAACAACAGTCAAAATTCTGATAATCAAGATGTTTATGTTGCAATTGCAATGGCAATAAATCTTTATATGGATGATATGCATGATGATGATTCTTTAATTTTGACAATTGATAGAGACAGGGCTTTAAATTCAGCATGGAGTTCGAAAATTAATAATATTAACACGATATAGACAAATTGAAATAAATGAAAAATTTTAAATTTAAAATTAACGGCAAAGATTATAATGTTGCAATCGAAGATTCTGACAGCAATATTATTAAAGTAAATGTAAACGGCACCGAGCATTTGGTTGAACTTGACAGGGAAGTTAAAAAACCGGAACCTGTAAAACGAAAATCTGCACCGAAACCGCAAGCAACGGCTAACATCCCTGCTCCTACTACTCCGGCATCAGGTAAAAGTGCTTCTGCTAAATCTGTTTTGGCTCCGCTACCGGGAAGTATTTTGGATATTAATGTTAAAAAAGGTGATACAGTAAAAAACGGAGATGTTGTTTTGGTTATGGAAGCAATGAAAATGGAGAATAATATTATAACTGAACATGACGGCGTAATTTCTGAAATAAATGTAAGTTCGGGACAAACAGTAATGCAAAATGACCTATTAATTGAAATCGAGTAAGAATAATTATAATGAAAAAAACATATAAAATACTTCTGATAATTCCTTTTATCTTATCATGTTTATTTGTAAACGGCGAAAACTTAACAAATAAAGTAAATAAAAAAAATAAAGAAATTGAAAACCAATTAATTAAGGGTGTATGGATGAATAGATCCGATGGTTATTACCCTATGCCTATTTATCCCGAAAAGCCGGAAAAAGCAAGAACGGTAAAAAGATTTAAATCTCTTGAATTTAATCCTGACGGAAGCTTTGCTCTTGACTCTGCAAAACAAGAATACCTCGGCAGATGGTATGTCGAAAACAGTATTATTCATTTAAGATTTGACCCGACTGTTGTGGTAAAGTATAGTAAAAATATTGACCCTAATGCTATAGGTTATTTTTATGTAACTGAAAGAGACACAGTTAAGCTTGGTCAAAGACAGGGAAAAGTTAAAAAAGGAGTTTTGATATTAAGCGACGGTTTTGAATACAAACAAAAATCGGGAGCAGCTTCGGGACTTCTAAAATTCTGGGAGTTTACAGGCTTTGCAAATGCACAGTGGGGACATTTTATTATGTATATTGTCGGATTAATATTTATTTATCTGGCAATAAAATACAGATATGAACCATTGTTACTTATTCCGATAGGAACAGGAATTATTATAGGGAATATCCCTATGTTTCAGGCGGTTGACTTTAATCTGATGCTGGGAGTATATGAGCCAGGATCGGTTATGAATATTCTATACAGCGGAGTTGTACAGGGATGGTATCCTCCATTGATATTTCTCGGTATAGGTGCTCTCACAGACTTTTCGTTTCTAATATCAAAACCCAGATTAATGTTGCTCGGGGCAGCCGCACAGTTTGGTATTTTTGCGACATTTATTATTGCCCTTATAGTTGGATTTGCCCCTCCCGAAGCCGGTGCAATCGGTATTATCGGAGGTGCAGACGGACCTACTGCAATATTTTTATCCTCAAAACTTGCCAACGGACTTAATATTATCGGCTACACAGATTTAGGTGACCCGATAATGGTAAAAAATCTAATCGGACCAATTGCAATTGCAGCATACTCTTATATGGCATTAGTACCTGTTATTCAGCCTCCCGTTGTATATCTGCTTACCAATAAAAAAGAACGACTTATTAGAATGAAACCGCCGCGGGAAGTATCAAAACTAGAAAAAATCATATTCCCGATTGTAGGTTTATTCCTGACTGCATTTTTGTCGCCAACATCCCTGCCTTTGCTGGGAATGTTATTTTTTGGCAATATTCTTAAAGAAAGCGGTGTTACAAGACGACTGGCAGATACAGCCGGAAATGCACTAATTGATACAATAACAATATTACTATGCTTAACAGTAGGTGCATCTACTCAAGCGGATGTATTTTTAACCGTTGATTCCGTTATGATTTTTGTTATGGGGGCAATATCTTTTATGTTTGCAACTGCTGCAGGGGTAATCTTTGCAAAAATTATGAATTATTTTTCATCCCCCGATAATCCCATAAATCCAATGATTGGTGCTGCGGGAGTTTCGGCAGTACCCGACAGTGCAAGAGTAATTCAGGAACTCGGACATAAAGAAGACCCAACAAACTTTCTGCTGATGCACGCAATGGCTCCGAATGTTTCGGGTGTGATAGGTTCCGCAGTGGCAGCAGGTGTTTTATTAAGTTTCTTAATGTAATTATTTATCAACAATATTTCTGTTATGAAAGCAATGATACTCGCAGCAGGACTTGGAACAAGACTACAGGAAATGACTACTAATAAACCCAAAGCTCTGGTAGAAATCAACGGAGTCCCAATGTTGCAAATGATAATTGAAAGATTGAAAAAACATGGATTTAATTATATTGTCATAAACGTACATCATCACGCAAAACAAATAAAAGAATTTTTAAATAATAATGACTTCGGAATTGATATTGACATTTCCGATGAATCTGATTTGCTTCTAAATACAGGCGGAGGAATTAAAAATGCAGAAAAATTTTTAAAAGGAACTGCTCCTTTTCTAGTACATAATGTAGATATATATTCCGAAATCAATCTTGCAGATATGTACAATTATCATTTAAATTCGGATAATCTGGTTACAATGGCAGTAAGGGAAAGAGTAAGTACAAATTTTTTACTGTTTGATGATAATAATCGTCTTTGCGGATGGCGTAGTTATAAAACTAACAGTGAAATAATTTCTATAAAAAAAAATAAGTATAACGAATTGGCATTTAGCGGAATACACGTAATCAGTCCGAAAATATTTGATTTGTTTACCCAAACAGGAAGTTTTTCAATTATTAATGAATATCTGGATTTGGCAAAAAATCATATAATCGGAGCTTATATTCATAATAATAAAGATGTTTTAGATTTGGGAAGACCTGAAGCAATTAAAAAAATCGAAAATAAAAACTAAAAATAATAAGAGCTTTTGATTGTTTTAATTTATTTTTTTATGTTTGTGATAAATAATTTAGCTCGGATAAGCTAAAATATGTTTTTTTATGATATGAAAAAAACAATAGCATATATTATATGTTTATTAGCTTTAATAAATATAAGAGCCCAAACAATAGAAATGGTTTGTGTTGCCGATGCAAGTGTAAGATATAGCGATGAATGTAGCGACTGGCAAACTACTAATTACGGGAACTTAACCAAAATTCAAGTAGCCGAGTGGATTTATGATGATATAAATTGCGGTAACGGAAAAAGCAATGCTCTGCTTAAATTTGCTCTGGACTTACCCGAAGACCATAGAATGTTATATGATAACAGAGCTACATTAAATCTTTTTTTTCCTACAGATGACCTTGAAACTCACACTTTTACAGGTGGTGCTACAGATAATCAGTTTTATGTAAAACAAATTACGGAATACTGGGGGGAAATGACAGTTAACTGGAGCAATCAGCCTGATGCCACTAACACTGATAGAATTTTAGTTCCTTCAAGTTTATCAAATCCATCAACACAAAGTTATTCAATAGATGTTTCGGGTATTGTTCATAACTGGATATGTGATTTAGGTCCGAATTATGGTTTTAAGCTGGAGCTTCGTAATCAAAGCCCATCCCGAAGATTAACATTTGCATCAAAAGAATTTAACGACATATCTAAGCATCCTAACTTAAAACTGGGATTTGCACATATAACCGCTGTAGCTCCAAGTACTTTTTCAGATAATTTCGGATTAACTTGTATTTTATCTAATTCAACCAATCCCAGTAATTATACTTTTCAGTGGACACATTTGAATACGGGCACAATTTATAATTCTCAAAATGTTGCTAATCCTGTCAGTATAAGTGGATTTAACACTTATGTTGTAAATGTTACAAATCCTTGGTGCCAGTTTGCAACAGATACGGTTGTAGTATTTAAGGAAATGGATCTTAGTGATTTTCCAGTTATAATCCCTAATGCAATTACTCCGAACGGTGACGGAAAAAATGATGAATGGATTATTGAGAATATTGAATACTATCCTGATGCAATAATAAATGTATATAACAAATGGGGGCAATTAGTATATAGCGGCAGAGGAAATCACAAACCATGGGACGGAACTTATAAAGGACGAATATTGCCGCCGGGATCATATATGTATAGCATCAAAATCAGTGATACTGAAGCTTATATGGATATTATTACAATTATTTATTAATTCATTAGCATAATTTTCAAGTTTTGATTATTACAAAAACTTTATTTAGAATTTTATACGCATCTGTTAATTTTATCTTATTTAATTTAAAAACATGAGGTCAATACTTAAAGGAATATTTTTTTTAT